>JANQOL010000010.1 GCA_028289675.1 Pirellulaceae bacterium | reverse complement strand
ACCTGCGTCAGGTAGTTGGCTGGGATTTTGGGTTCTACCACGTCCAACGCGGCGCCCATCTTATGCCAGATAGTGGGCAGCGAACGCCGATCGATTTGCGATTGACTGGCGGCGGCCAGGCCACGCAGGGCCCGTTCTTTGGCCACAAAGTGTCGAGCCTGCGCGGCGGCCGCCGAGTCTCCCTCCCGGTGAACGGTCATCCATAGTCGAGATTCGCCTAGGTTCTGAGCCTGGCCACGCCCACCGTGGCTGCCAACGGCCCGCATGGTGACTTGCAACATGTCTGCCCGCCAATGCGCGGGTGTCTCTACCAGAATCGCCAGCTCGCGCAGGCCTTCCAGGTTGGGCAATGGACCGGGACGAAATTTGAAAAACACACCGTGCCCGCGCCGAATGGTGCCACCAGCTGTCAGGATTTGCATCGGCGGTTTGCGCTGGAAGCTGGATTGCGATGTTGATTGTTGTTGCGATTTGCCACCAGCGGTGCCACGCGCGAACGGTTCAAAGCCTCCCGAAACACTGAAGTTGAGATCTCGTGTATGTTCACTGGATGTCTTGACTTGCACTGGCCCGTCAATTTCCGAGTAGACTTCGCTGCGGGGCCAGAAATCGACAATTCTCAGTGTTTGCGAGGGGCTCTCGAATTCCACTACGTACTCTTGGACCGTCCCAGAAAACTGCGAAGAAACAAACGTGGAAACCGGGATTCGCAAGCGAACCAACGGGCCGCCGGTGGTCGGCGCGTCGACTACCGCCGAGCGGACGGGCTCAGCCACAATCACCGCTGGAACGTCAAAACCTACGACGGACAGATTGGCGGCACGCACCGTCGATCCAGAAGTGGCCAGTCCGCAGATGATCCCTAGAGTAATCAAGTGAGTACGCATCGCAGTTCCCCCAAAGTGCTTGTCCGAACCGGCAGACTCTAGACTGCCCGTCCTTTGACACTTCCAATTCCAATGAATGGAAGACTTTGGCTATCCCTGCTTACCCAATGGCCAGTATGGTCAACACTGGAAAGAATCGCGTGGTGAGACTCTGTCGCTTGCGCCAACTACTGAGTGGTGCAAGCCGCGATATGATGCATTGAGCAAATTCATCCTGAATCACAAAGCTGTGTCAGCCAGAGGCATCATAGCGCCGACCAAGCGATAGTCAAATCGCCCCGGTTGAATGCGGGCTAGTGATTGTGTCTAGTGCGAGGCGGACGGAACTTATAGCGGTGACGTTTGTGAAATCGGCGATTCGCCGAGGGAAATACCACTCGACTCAATTGCATCGCACTTAAACGAGTACGGAGTGAGATGGCTAACCACAACGAAAAAGCTAGCAGGATGTACTATTTCGTTGACATTGATTGTTCCTCACTCGCGATTATTGGCTGGGGTATGGAGCCCAAAGAGAGTGTCGAAGTCCAGTTGACAGCCGGTTTTCATCGGGTGTTTCTGTCACGAGGGCAATACAACAAATTGGTGCGTCAGCTGGAGGCAAACTAGCGCGAAGCGCACGGACCGATAACGCAGGCCGTCAACGGTTTAAAATCAAGCTGGGGGAAATGGCGCGCCACTTATCCGACCGGCGCTCCGGAATTGCCGGGCACATCCGGCTACGCAGCCGCTGTTGGCTTACATCCAAACTGCGGCGACAAAAACAGCGCACGCGATGGTGCCGCAAACGGCCTTGGCCACGGTGCCTAGTAGTCGTCCCCAAAAGGCGGCGTTACCGATTTGAATACTGGCATCCCAGTCTTTTCCCGCCCAGCGCTCTCCGACAATAGCGCCGGAAAAAGCACCTAGGGCTCCCAGCATGAGGGAGGCGATTAAATTGCCAACGATCGGAATGGGGATTAGAGTCCCAAAAAACAGACCGGCAATGGCGCCGCCTATCGAGCCAACCATGGCCAAGGCCGTACCTCGGCGGCTGCCGCCCATACGGCTGGCTCCCAGCGCGCTGGCGGCGAACTCCAGCAGTTCACCAACCAATGCGGCCAACAAAATAATGATGAGCGCCGTCCAGGCCACATGAGTGATGGTGGATTCAGGACGGAGCCAAAGGCAAGCGGCCGCCAGCGCAGTGACAAGCCAATTGCCGGGCAGACCCAGCAGATTGGCGCCCCAGCTGGTCAGCGCCAAGGCAGTCAGGAGAATGGCCAAGCAAAGTTCTAGCATGCCACTGCTTTACGGTTGAGAAAACGTGGTTTGGGCGAGCAGTCTATGGCTATTCGCACGGAGGCAACTCATCTTGCCGACAACCACACCATGAAGCGAGACTCACGGTGACGGCGGTTGTTGGGGATTGGTCGCCCATTGCGAAAGTTCGGCGTGCATTTGCTGAAATACGGAATCCCAATCGCCCATGCGTTGCTGTCGAAATAAACGAACGGTGGGATACCAAGGGCTGTCGTCGCGCTCCAGCAGCCAACGCCAATCCGGAACGTAGCCCAGTCCGATCCAAGTGCGTACACCCATGGCGCCGGCCAGGTGGGCGATGGACGTATCGCTGGTAATCACCAGATCCATCGTCTGCATGATCGCGGCGGTGTCCATGAATGCGCCACTAGATTGATCGACGGAGGGATCTAGAGTCTCGATCGGCCGAGCCGCCGACCATTGCTGCAGCTGTTCGGAACCAAACCCCTGTTGCAAACTGTACCACTGCGTGTTGTCGATCGCAGTTAACGGCTCGAAATGCCGTAGTGGAATACTGCGAAAGATGTCTGCTTGATGATCAGGATTGCCTTGCCAAGCGATTCCGATTCGCAGTTCTCCGGGAGGTTTGGGCAGTCGTTGACGCCAGAACGTGGTCAAGTTTTCGGCAGGCCCCATGTAGGGACCTTGGTCGGGGATGTTGTCGGCGTTCAATTGCAATCGATCGGCGACGTCGAGCAACGAGCATTGCCAGTCGAAGCGACGATCGAGCGCCAGACTATTGGGATAGATGGGCCCTAGCTCCGGCGAATTCTGTAGCAAGGCGAGTAACGATGCGGGACAGTAAACAGTTGTGTGGGCGCCGGCGTCTCTCAGCACTCGCGCCAGCCGAACAAAATGCAGCGTGTCTCCCAGTCCTTGCTCGGCAGTCAGCAAGATGGACTTGCCTTGCAAACTGTCACCGTTCCACACGGGGATTTGTTGAGTAGGCCGATGGAGATCGCCCACTTTCCAGCGCCAACGATACTCCCGCCAGCCGGCTTCGAAGTCTCCTTGGAGCAAGTAGATGACGCCCAGGTTACGATGCAGTTCGGCCTCCTGCGGGTTGATTTCCAAAGCCCGCTGGTAATACTGCCGGCCACGCTCCAAGTCGCCTGTCCAGACGTGTAAGGTGCCCCGGTTCTTGTATGCGTTTAAGTAGTCGGGCTTGAGTTCGATGGCCTGTTTGAAGCAGGCATCGGCTTCGTCCAGCTCATTGAGATAACGCAGCGAATTGCCCAGATTGTTCAGCGCGACTGGGAATTCTGGTTGCAGCTCCAAAGCGGTGCGGTAAGCGGCCACGGATTCTTGATAGCGTCGCTGGTCGTGCAAGCTGATGCCCAGGTAACACCAGGCATTGGGGTCTTGGGCCGTTTGGTCCAGCACGCGACGATAGATGGCTTCGGCTTGCTGGATTTGACCGGCCTGATGAAGTTGCCAGCCACGGGACAATTCCTGACGAAACGCGTTCATGGCCTGGGTCCGCAATGTGTGGTCAGCTTGCACTGGATTCACGGGGCAAACAAAAAAACCTCAAACCGACGAGGGGTCGATTTGAGGTTAGTTGTAGTTGCCGCCAGCGGGGATCGAAAGCCCCGCCCAGGTGTTGATCTAGTCCAGGAAGCCGACCAAGTCCTGGCTTCGGCTGGGCTGTTGTAGCTTGCGAACTGCTTTGGCCTCAATTTGGCGAATACGTTCGCGAGTTACTTTGAAGATGTGCCCGACCTCTTCCAATGTGTAGCTGTAACCGTCGCCGAGACCGTAACGAAGTTTGATGATCTCACGTTCACGGTAGCTGAGCGTTTTCAACACGTGATTGATGCGATCACGCAACATTTCTTGGCCGGCGCCGATGGCCGGACTCTCGGCAGTACCGTCGGGCAACAGATCACCAAACTGGCTGTCTTCACTGTTTCCGACCGGGCGATCCAGACTGATCGGATAGCGGCTCATGGCCAGCACCCGACGGGCTTCTTCAATCGTAGTTTCCGCGCGGCGAGCGGTTTCCTCGAGTGTCGGTTCACGTCCCAACTCTTGCAGCAACTGTCGCGACACGTTGCGTACTCGAGACATGGTTTCAACCATGTGGACTGGAATACGAATGGTGCGGCTTTGGTCGGCGACGGCTCGCGTAATGGCTTGCCGAATCCACCAGGTTGCATAAGTGCAGAACTTGAAACCCCGTCGATATTCGAATTTATCAACGGCTCGCATCAGACCCGCGTTACCCTCTTGGATCAGATCCAGAAAGCTCAGGCCACGATTGCGGTACTTCTTGGCGATCGACACCACCAGTCGCAAGTTCCCTTCGGAAAGCTGCTTCTTGGCTTTTTGGTAGTCGAAAAACACGTTCTTGACCACGTTGACTCGATTGCGCAAGCTGGCTGGCGTTTCCTGAGTGGCCACCAACAATTCGCGATATTCCTTGAGCAACTCGGCGCGTTGAGCGGAGGAAGCTCGGTCGCCTTGCAGGCGATCAATTTCGCTACGCAATTCGTCAATTCGCCGACTGAACTTGAGCAGGTCCAGGATGCGTGGTTCGAGACGCTGCGTCCGTAAACCCAATTCTTCAATCAATCGAACTGCTTTGCGACGGCGGCGGGCCAAGGCAGCCCACGCTTCTTTGCGCTGTGTTCTGGGCTGCGAATGGCTCAAGGCGATGCGATAATCGCGCGCATTGCGCTTGAGCAGCACGTCCAGAGTCTTCAAATTGTGAGGTAGTCGACCGAGGATTTGCTCCTTCTCCAAACGATCCGTCACCGACACTTGAACCGTACGATCAAAGGGCAGTTCGCCGGTGTGGACCCGCTTGAGGATCTTGTAGGCGAATTGCATTACATAATCGCATTCGAGCAGCTTTGTCCGAAATCGTCGTCGCGTAACTTCAATAGCCTTCGCCAGGCGAATTTCCTCGTCTCGTGTGAGAAGAGGGATTTCACCCATTTGCGTCAGGTACATGCGCACCGGATCGTCGGACCACGTCTCCGCCTCTTCTTCGGCGGCCGCCAATAGCTCCTCGTCGCTTTCCAGCTGAACTTCGCCTTCTGCTGCCAGACCATCATCTTCGGGAGCCGAATCGCTATCACTCGACTCCTCATCGTCGATTGGTAGCTTCTGAAAACTCTCGATATCGTCGTCAGCAGTGCGCGGGGTGTCTTCATCGAATTCGTCCAGCAATGCGTCGAACAAGGCGATACTCCTAAAGTTGCCAAAATGACCGTTTCGTTACGTCTGCCCACAGCGGTCACCCACGTGAAACACGAGGTACCTCTGCACGGCAGTTACCATCCCATACCGGACTGCAAAACCGCAAGGATTCGGTGGTCTAACGAATCAATGAAAAAGTCTACCACCTAGTCCCGACGCTTTAGTAACGTTGCGGCAATTTGTAAAAGGTTGCGGTTAGGCAATTTGTCAGACCGGTTCGCAGACCACGGCATCCAATGCATGATCAGCAGCGGGCGGTGTGGCGGCTCACCGGTCTCCGGCGTCGGACGCGTCAGCCTGATGGGCCTGCACTCGTGCGCTGGAATCTGGCTGAGGTCAACGGCTGCCTGAAAATTGGCCTGGGCCTGTCGTCCATCAACTCGATTCTTAGCCGGCGAGGTGGCGCGATCTTCGCGGACACGTGCGACGTACTAAACCCAGACTTTGCGGTTCACAAAGTCCCCTGGTGATGGTGATCGCGTGGCCACCGCAAACACATGCGGTCAGATCACGAAATCGTACCCGTGATGCCAGAGCCGCGCGCTGCAATGCTCAGCCGTTGCCGGTTCGTACCGCACAGCTGTCAAACATTCAGCTACGAAACTCTGTGGAGAATAAAGGCAGCAGCCGCCAGTGAGATATCACCCCGCCGTCATTGCATGACCGGTCTTGCCAATGGCTTGCTCAATTGTCCCCGCGCTTCACCTGCCGATCTGAGGCACGCCTAGCACCACAAATCAACAACCACCGATCCAGGCCGCCCGTTTCCTACCACGCGGAGGGTCGATTGTTGAGTCAAAACTTTGGCTCAACATCGGTAACATAATTTTAACTACACGGCTTGGCCGGTCCAGCCGCAAAGCCACAATAGTTCGTAATGACCTCCCCCGAGAAAGAGCCTTGCTATGGATCATTTGATAACTTGTTCCTGCGGTATCGAACTTAAGGTGTCGCGTAGCCAGGCCGGTCAGACGATCGAGTGCGAATGCGGAAAAACCATCGATCTGCCAACATTCCGGGCTTTTGCCGATTTGCCTGTTGCTGGCGAGTCCAAAGCGAGTTCCGAACCGGTGTCTCCCTGGCATGGGTGGCGGGGGCCCATGATGGCTCTGTTTTCTGCCGTCTTCTTCATTGCCGGCGGGATGTCGCTGTGGTTTCTTCTCCAAAGCAACGCCGTCAACACTTCTTATACTCATGAGTCCGAAATCGCCGCTGGCAACGAGCTACTGGAAAATTACGGCCCCTACGAGCTCAGTTTGGTCTGGAATGACTACGAGTCTTACGGGCTCGGACGCAAGGCACGCCCCGGGTTCTATCTCTGGAACGAGTTTGCCAAGGGACGTCGGTCACTCAGCACGACTTGCGGAATCGTCGCCGGCGTCTTCGGTGTCTTAGCGCTCGGCGTGTGGTTGTCCGCAAGAGCTCATGCCGCGTCGCGTCGTAGCTCAGCCGCAGAACCATCCGGAGCCTAGCCACCCACTAGCGGGTGGCTGGCGCCGGCCGCAGACAAGCGGCTTCACCGACGTTTTAGGATGGCTACGACGTCTTCCGTGGTTGGTCCCAGGCGAATTGGCTGGTCCACGTCGTAGCCAAAATCATAGACTTCCACCAATTCCCAACTGGACACTGCCTCGACCAACTTCTCAAACTGACGATAGGTGTACGAGCGCAATTCCAACACGTCTTCAATGCGCAGCGACTCCGTCGGCTTATAGACATCAAAGCGAATGCCAAATCGTTCCAGCCGTTTGCGTGGATTTTTTTCGATGGGCCACATGTACGTGTTGATGGCCAGCTGTCCCCGGCGGGCGGACCAACTCTCTTCGTCCGTGGTTTCGCCGCGCGTGGGAGTCAGGTGCAAGCCCAGCGCGTAGATGCCACCCGGTCGCACTGCGCCGGCCATCGATTCCAGATGACCCACGGCAGCTTGTTCGGTGGGCAAATGTCGAAAGCTGTTAATGGTATTGAAGGCCGCGTCGTAGGGTCGTTTGACGGCGAAGTCCGACATGTCGCCTACTTGCGCCCGTCCCTTGAGCTCCAATCGGGCCAAACGCTCGTTGCAATATTCCACCGCTTTGGCATTCAAATCGATGCCGCCAACTTCCAAGCCATGGCTGCGTGCCAGCCGATACATGAGCCGTCCAGTTCCGCAAGCAGGCTCAAACACGCGCCGTACCCGCCCGTCGACAAACCGCTCAAAGCATGCCACTAAGAAACGTAATTCCGCGGCCGTATCGCTGCCAAAGACGAGATCGTAATATGTGGGAAAGTCGTAGATGTTCGCTTTGGATTTTTTCATGGCAGCATGGTCGGATCAATCTCAGATGACGTCAAGTGCCTCTGGCGACACCCTCGCTGCCAGGCAGTTTTGACGTCCGTATTTCCGTGCACCATCCAACGGTCTGTTCAACGAATAAGCAGCGAGCAGGCAAACCTTCGCTTTAATCGATAGAGATCATCAACATGCAGCCATTTGAAGATTCATCGACGTCGTCGCTGAATGAGAACGATCTGATCCGCGGTCGCGATCAAATTCTGGACCAAATGAACTGGGCTCGCCAATACACGTTGCAACTGGTCGAAACCATACCAGCGGAAAAATGGTGGGATATCCCGGACGGGGCGGCAACGCATGTGGCCTGGCAAGTCGGACACTTGGCGGTGGCCCA
>JANQOL010000029.1 GCA_028289675.1 Pirellulaceae bacterium | reverse complement strand
CGTGGGACGCGGAGCCGTGGAAGCACCTCGCAATTGTCCCAGTACTTTGTCGTTCAATTGCTGCGCTTCTTTTTCGTCGATGGGACCGCGATCGCCGGTCATCAAGTGATCGACGACTGTCACCCATCGTCCGTTGTCTAGCTTCTTATCGATTTTAGTTCTACCGAACGCAAGCTCACCAGCTTTCTCGCCACCGGGGTGCACGTATTGCGTCCCCTTAAACCGGAACTCGACCTGGTTGCCCGGCTGGGTTGTGTACTCATCGACAACCCTGCGATACGCTTGTTCAACGACCAACTGCTCTGTGTTTTGATGCTTTGTGGCTGGAAATGCTGACGTCATGGATTCCAAGCCCCCATTGGCGTGCGCCAAGTTATGCGAGATTTCAATCGACATTGCCAAGCGTGCTGACATCTTGTTGCGAACGTTCGTCTGATATTCGCTCCAACTGCCTCGAGGACGACCACTTTGGTAGTTGTTCAAATTCACACCGGTCGTACGTCCCTGGCTGTCGACGGCGCCTTTGATCTTGAACCGGGCCAAACCCGCCTTGTAGTTGCCTCGAATAGTCGGCGCGGTCGTACTGGTTGTCCCCGCCTTCGCAGCCCGCATCCGTACAAATGAGCTGAGGCTATTGCGAGGTAGCTTGCCGGCTCGAGGACCGGCAGTAGCACCGTACTTGCTGGCCGCTGGTGCGCGTCCATGCAGAGGCGGTTTGCCTCCATGAAGAGACGCTTTGCGTCCATGCGCCGCCCCACGCGCGTTCTTGGCAGAGGCACACGGCAAGGTGATCGTCAGCACCGCGAAAACCAAACTCCATGTCAGGCAACCGGTTAAGAACCGCCGCGATACTGGCGCGCTGGCCGTTGCTTTGCTCATGGTTGAACTTCCAAGTTCTCCAAAATTGGCAGCCCGAGATCGGGATTCGTGACCTGGAACGACCCCACCTGACGCACTTGAATCTTAACCGTAATCTTGCCCGCACGTCGCGGTAAGTCAACTTCGATGGACTTTTCGGCCACCTTGACTTTGGCGTTGGCGCTAAACACCTCGTTTAACGGTATCGACACCGATCCGCGGATCGAGTCGTTCGAGTTCAACAACCAATCGCCATCGTCTTCCATCAGCGCGATCTGCGCACCAAGTTTGTACTTGTTGAGCTCGTATCTGGCCTTCCAACGCTGCGTATCTTGATCGAAGTAAGCTACAGGCGGAACGACGAAGACACGCTCCTGTGAGGAAATCTTTAGCGTTTGCCCCTTGTTCACTTTTTGGGCTTCGTCGACATTGCGATCGAAGATCGGGCCCATTTTCGAACCTTCCATCGCCCGCCCGTTCTTCCAGCCTGCTAGCGAGATGCTGCCGTAGACTTCCAAGTCATTGTCGGCGATTCCTTCGTCCCAGGTCTCATCGGCAACGACTTGCAGCACGCGTACTTTGAACACCAACGGACTCCGCCGCAACTCGGCAATTCGCCGCGCTTCCGCGTCTTGCAAATACACATCTAGATGCCGCTTAATTTCGCTTCGCCGCAGAGACATCTCATCCAAGTCGACAGTCAAAAACAACTTCGCCAGCATGATTTCATCGATGGGGCGCAGATAGACTTTGATCGGCACCAGCTTCTTGGCCTCGCCGATGTCCCACAGATCAAAACTGGTGCCTGCTCCGCCAGAATACGAATAGCTCACAGTCTCTGCCGACGTCTCCTCGCTCGACCCGGTGGCCGTCGACTCTTCAAAACCAACTGACTTTCTAAAGTTGGACGACACGCCTTTGGCACCAACTTGCCCACTAACTTCGTAGCCGGCATTCCAACTGGTCGCCAGAGCTTCAGCGGTTTTGCTGGCCGACACGAACTTTTCGAGATGCGCCTGTCCACCGTACAAGATGGCGATTGGATAGTGGGTTCCGTAAGTCTCAAAGAACGCTTGGTAGTCTTCTGCTTGCCAACTGAGCTGGCCATCCTCGTACCGGTTGCTTTTCACACGCGTCACGAATTGGTCGCTCAGTTCAGCGTATTGCTTGTGCAGCAGCAACCAGTACTCCGACGCCCACTTGCTGGCCCGCACCGACACGGTGTTGCTCGAGTCCAAACTGGACTGGTTGCGGCTGTAGCCCAACTTGATTGGAGTGACTTCGACGCCGGCGCTCATTGCCGACTGTCTTTGATACTCGGAAAAGAACATTGACGTCTGGCTGTCGGATCTGCCGACGATCTGCGGTTTGACCTTGAAGATCCATGGAATGCGATACTCCGTACCATCCATGCTCCATTCGCGTGTTTGATCGCTCGGCATCTTGAAGATCCTGGTGTGAACACCGACGCCTGGTCGCTGAGCCAACTGGGTTGGATCCATGCGGACCACGTTGAATCCGCGATAGCTGGGCATTTGCGAGCTGAGCAATTCACCACTGAATCCCTCGATAATCGCGTTGGTAGCGCGATCCGCGGCCGTCCACTTTTTCCAAGTGCCTCCACCCTGTTCGCTGGCAATCCACTGTTCCCACTGAGGATCGTCTATCAAGGCAGCAGCCAGGATTGTCCGCACATCATTGGTACCATCGCGCACCAGAGCTTTCGTGGTGTCCCCAACCCGTAGCGCCGCCGTTCCATCCACTCGGAAGTCCAATGACACGCGCTGGTCATCGACCCGCGTATAAATAGGAAACCCATTCGCATCGAAGGTCTTCACGAAGTCGTAGTGGTTGGGGTTAGACGACGATGGCTCGAATTGCATTTCCAAGCCGCTGGTCAATGCGGCCGTAATCCCATCGTTGGCATTCTCCAAATTGCTGTAGTAGATGGTGAATTGCTCGCGAAATGACGGATCGGTGCCAACCCAAATTCCTTCAGGATCCAGTTGCTTTTGCAATCGACTGGCAATCACGCTGGGAACGCTACCGGTACGATCCCGGACAAATGCCAAACGCCGGGTAGTCCCTGCCGGCTCCTCCTCGGCGGTAGGGTCAGCCATATCCGAGCTTGCCATTTCCGGATTTGGTGGCTGAGGTGGCCTGTCTTCTCCGACATTGTCTTCTACGACATCATGCGTGACGTCGTCACTCTCTGTATCGTCATGGACTTCCAACAGCTGCGTTAGAGGTTCCAGATCCGACACTGAGCTTTCGAACTGCAACTCAAGTTTTGAAACCGAGACGAACGTCAGTTTGGCTGGCTCGTCAGTTTCGGTGAACATCACCGCACCTTCGTTGTCAAAGGTCTTTGTGAACAGGTACTCGTTCAGCCGCTGACTGGAGGCCTGGAACGACCAGATGCGTCCATCTTCCAATTCCACCAGCAGCCCAGTTTCCGACAAGGCGATTTTTAATCGCTCATTGTCACCTCGATTTCCGCTGACCCAATAACCTTCGGGATCGATGAAGTCATCCAAGATTGGAACGACGACAAATCCTTCGGTTGTGCGAGTCATCGGCAGGCGAGGCTCGGTCTGACGCTGCCAAGCTGCCATCAACTGGCCAATGTCGACGACTTGCAACAATTCGGCATTGGGTTCGTAAATCGCCACATCGGCTCCGTCAACCGTCGCCCTCCAACGTACGCCCTCTGTCAACGTCAACTCTTGTTGCGATCCAGCGACCACCTCCACCAGTGAGCCAGTCGGCCGGACTTGCCGCGTGCTACGGTCGGTGTACTCGCCGACCAGAGTCACGGTACGCGGAGTGAAGTTCAAAAAGACTCCAGTCAATACGCGCCAAGGACCGAATCCTTCCTCCACCAAGGTCAGCGGCTGTCTTGGTTCGGGTTGACTGTTCCATGCACTGGCCAGCTTCTGAATTTGGACTTGCTGCAGCAACAGCTCATTCGCGCGATACTCCGCGATGGTTTCCTCCGCACCTGTCGCATCAGTGCGAATCATCCAGACTTCGCCTGCAAGCATCGGCACCTCAATCTCAGCTTGAGTGCGCGTGTCGGCGACCAGAACATCCGTGGCCAGTCCGGTCACCGGATCCACACTGCGAACGTAGATCCGCAGTGGATCGTTACCCAAGTCTTGGAACACACCTGTCAATTCCTGCTCGCCAGACTCCTGGGCGCGCAGCTTGGACTCGACCGCGGAGATGGCTTCGTCAATCTCCGGCAGTAGCTCCCTCGCTTGACCCAAAGCCACGGAGCAACTGCTGCAAACAATCAGAATGGCAACGGTAATGTTGGCCAGGGGAACGCGTACATTTCTCATCGATGTCTCTCATGGTGGCAACAACTGGATGCCCGCGCTACCGCGGTCGATGTTTCGGCATTTGGACGGCATCAGACGGCGCGGACCAAGACTGCCACTCCGGTTCAACTCGTACGCTGTTCAGTCCGCGCACGACCGCGTTTTCAACGCCGCGAGCAACGGCCGCTTGAAACAACGAGGAGATTGCGTACACGCCTCGCGGCTCGAAGGTAGCATCCGGACGATAACCAGGAACCGTGACTGGGATGTCAGCATCCTGGGCCATGGGCTGCGCCGGCTGCTGCGTCATTTGAGCACGCCACTTCTTGAGCTCGGCCAGGTAACTCCGTAGCTGTTCCGGCGAAGCTGTCTCGGACGCGTTGACGATGATTTGCAATCTGCGTCTGAGCACTTGGATCTCAGATCCGTTGGCATGCGGTCGGACGATGGGTCCCGTTTCGGGCGATACTGACCCAGCCGACTGGACTTCCGCCGTCTCCGATACGACCGGCTGCGGAACAAGTGGCGCATTGAAAGCCTGGCCGAAGGAAACGTTGCAGCATAAGCACCAGAACACCCAACATGTCCAAGTGGCCAATCGTTTTTGATACATGGAACTGCCTATCAAGTTCGAGGCGCGCGTGTCATCAACCAAAGACGCGTTTTGCTAAATAACATCGGACGCACCGGTGACTCCAGCGTCCAGGGCGCCATAAGCTCTGACGCTTTGGACTCCCTGCTGTCGGGCGTCGGCCCAGTGGAACCCAAACTAACCACACTGGGTCAGCGAAGCAAAACACAATCCAAGAATATCCGGCGGAAACCTCTCGCCCAAAACACGCACTCGCTTCGTGTTGCTAGACGGCGGAGCCTTTTTGGGCCTGCACCCGGAGAGCTGATGGCTTGCCCAAGGCTGCTAAGCCACGGGACCACGAATCAATATGTAACGGAACGTAGTAGTCAACCTTGGCTCCATGGCAGCTACCATGCGAGTCAGTTCGAGATGTTTTCGCGCTTCCACCGCCGAAACTTCTTGCTGGCCCAACGGTAATGGCTGGCGGATCCGGCCCGCAAATAGTCGCTGAGCGTCCAACTGGTGCCAGTCCATTCGTAAACGCCGATCTGAGTCAACGTGTCATCCGACAACTGCTCGATCAAGTCTCGCAACCGCGCATGAGATTCGGCCAGTTGGTTGATCGCACGAGTGGCCGACAAGCGACGGTGCTGCCGAAAAATCTGATCGTTGAGTTGTCTCACTTGCCCCCAGCCAAAATCGGCATCTGGTAGTCGAGGCACCTCACCTCGGAGGCCCGCCTGGTACCAGCCAATTGTTCGCACTTGCCAATCCCAGACGTGGGACAACACGTCCTTCAGCGCCCAACCCGATTCGTTCACCGTCGGCAAACTCATCTGCCGCTTGCTGACACTCGCCACAAGAGCCTGCAGCTTCGACCACTCGTGGTCAACTTCTGCTAACAATTCTACCTGTGGAAGACGTTTTCCCACGCAACTACTCGTAATAAACCCATCGCTTCTTCGCTACCGTCAACCCATGATAGCCGGTTCCAAAACATAGAAGAGTCTTTCACGCGTTCACGGATAGACCTTAGCGGTCCTGCGGCTCGACTGTAAAGGGATCCGAAATCGTTACGGCGGATGGCGGTCCGCGCCCACCCACAACTCCCTCACAGCTACGATTTGAGGACGATTCATCCGTAGAGTTCGGACTGTCACCTTGCCAATGTCTGTCAAGCCGACGATTACTGTTCCCGAAACTGACCAATCGAAGTGCTCAGACCAGAGATATTTGCGCGGATGAAATAGTGCAACTCGTTCTCCGGACTGAGTGAAACCAAATTGGCGGTCAGCTTTGTGACGATTGCACATCGGGCAAGCCAAACACAAGTTCTCAAGGACAGTTGGGCCTCCGACCGATCGTGGAACAATATGCTCGATCTCAAACGTCACTACCGTAAGTGATTCATCAGTTTTGCAGTACGCACAACAGTTGTTGAACTGCTCTCGTACCAACCGGCGAAAGCGCCTAGACACGTACCGACTCACGATCCGTCGGCTTTTCTCTGCTCTTGCAACGTGTACGCAGCACGCGCTTTTAAGAGGTTTAGTTCGTCGACCTGCTCAAGCAAATTGTCCAGCTCTTGGACCTCATCGCCGGAAAGCCGCCCCAGAGAATTGAGATGCGATAGTTCATTCAGTCGCGTTTGAGCAGTCGGCTCCAGCACTACTCTTGCTAGCGCCTCTAAGCCAGAGTGGCTTATTGTCGGAAGGATTTTTTGCTCGTCTGCCACCGGTATTCTCCCACAAGAACTGATCGAATAGCCAACAACATACAGAATCAACCAAACCAACTCTACACGACCTGTGGAAGCCCAAACTTATCTCGACATCGAGTCGACGCGCACAAAAAAATGGAGGCGAGTGCCCAAGCCCTCGCCTCCATTTTGGATCCAGCTATGTTGTGATCACCAAGATCGGTGTTTATCTGCGCCGATTTCCCAGCGACCGAGTGTCTCCAGGCTGAATCTGTCCAGCCTTTTGGTTTTCTCGTTTGATCGCTTCGTAAACCTCTTGGCGGTGTACAGGGATGTCTTGCGGAGCTTCAATCCCCAGTCGTACCTTATCGCCACGAATATCGACAATCGTGATGACTACGTCATCACCGATCATGATGCTCTCGTCTCTGTGTCGCGACAGCACCAACATGAAATCGCTCCTTCTGCGGGGCTAAGCTTGTGTTAGTCAATCCGTTGAAATCTGCTGTAGAATCGGATGGAGAACTCCATCGATAGGTTGGACTATCGTCCGGAACCCGAGCAGTCAATCAGATGCACCCAGCGTTTTCACATTGGACCGGCGATTCAGGCTAGGTATAGCTAGCAGTGTTGTTCCGTTTAATTCACAAGCGACAGGTAGCGGCTATCCGCGGTTTGATAATCCAACAACGACAACTCACTAACCCGCATCTTGCACCAGCCGCATTGCGCTAGAGAGCGTCCGGCTAAGGAACATTGAATCTGCCTCTTGCCAGTCATTTACTAACCCGAAGCGTTAGCGAGTGAACAAGTTACGCCAAAACATCCACACTCTCTCGTTCACGCTTGGGGTTGGTATTTATTGGTTGTCAACTAGCAGTGGTGCTGTCCAGCTAGTTCTAAACGTTCGGTGCACGCCAACATCTAAGCTGGACGCACACAGCGCGTCGCGGCTGATTTTGCACATTGTCCTGAACACGAGTGTTCGACCACACTTGTGTTATCAATGCTGAACGGCGCGTCATATCCGCGTGTACGACCGGAACGATCCAAACCAGTGCCGTTAGGCGGCCATTCGAAGTCCAGAAGGCCTAGTCAAGCTGATGGGCATCGCCAGAGGCAAGGTGTCGGTAGCAATGACCTGACATGCCAGGCGCTTCGTAAGATTGACCACAATCGGACTTCGCAGGTTCACGGTCAACGTCTTACCGGACTTGCTAACCACGGTGAGAACATAGATGCGATCCGTGCTGCGAATCTGCAGTGGAGTTAGCTGACGTTGGGCCACACACACCTTGTAGTCCGGCGCAAATTTGCGGGGACTGACCAACGGCAGTGCGACTTGCGTCTGCGTCAGTGATTGCAACCACGCTACGTCCGAATTGTCCGGATCCGGCACGATCAACCAGTGACGACTGGATTCGAATCCAATTAAACCTTGCGGGAAGATCACGACTTCTTCCTGGCTGGATTGAATCTGTCCAAAGCGAGATGTCTGAACCAACATGTTGAGGCCCTAACCTGATTCGGCAACAAGTCTACCAACAGGTTTATCGGCACAATCCGACTCAAGGCCACAATTCGTTCTGCGCATTGCGGCAATTTTGCTAAAGACCCGATGAGGCCACCTGCGTCTTCGCGCGTCTCCCACTCCGACAAGCTACTTTTTGAATAGGTAGTGAGCTGCCCGCAGCCCCAGCACTGTTATTACGCAGCAAGTATTACGCAGCGAAACCTATTGCCCAGCGAGACCTGCACGGCTTCCTTGGCGAATCGCAGTGATTGACAGCATTTCTGCGTGAACACAACCCGATAATACTAGCAATCAGACGCGCGTTTGCGATGTCACCTGGCATCGGCAGTTGACCGAACCCGCTTCGCCAAGACTTTGATTTCTCGGCGCGAGCCGCGGTTGGTCACAGCGTGAGACACACCTACTGATCAACCACATTCCGGAGCAAACACCTCCTTTGGCGAACCCTTCTCAACCGGTTTCGACAGGCAGTCAAAGCTTGCTGTCTCCCCAATCGATGGCGGTTGAATCGGTTATGACGTTCGACACGAGCAGAAGGGAGGGTGACCGGTATCTTTTTCTGGAAATTCTCATTAGCGTCAAAATGCATGCGCAAAAGTACGATCTACGTTTACGCGAGCCAAAAACCCGGGAAGACCCTCGGGGGCTCTTACCCATTGCGATTCCGATAAGGTCCCATAAGCCGTCTTTGGGCGTACCAGGACGTCACTGACTTTTTAATGTCGGGTCGCGAAGCCGCTAAGGCCTGCTTCGCTGAGTTTGAACCGTTCACTCCATAGGACAGTTCATCCCAAAGCTTGCGACCGCGGCCTTATTAGCGTTCCTCGTATGAGACCCGATCCTTGGGAGTTTTTCACAGATGACACGAATCAACACTAATGTCAGCTCGCTGGTTGCTCAAAACCGCCTGAACAAGACCAACAATGACCTGAACACGTCGCTCACACGGTTGAGCACTGGTCTTCGTATTAACACTGGTAAAGATGATCCTGCCGGTCTGATCGCCAGTGAAGCCCTTCGTAGCGACATTACTGGTATCAACAAAGCTATTTCCAACACGCAACGGGCCAGCCAAATCATCGCGACGGCCGACAGTGCGTTGGGCCAAGTCAGCTCGCTACTCAACGACGTGCGGGGACTGGTAACAGAAGCTGCCAACAACGGGGCATTGAGCGACGACGAAATCGCGGCTAATCAGCTGCAAGTCGACAGCTCGCTGGAAGCCATCAATCGAATCGCTCAAACCACGACGTTCCAAGGCCGTCGTTTGCTGGACGGAAGCTTGGACTTCATCACCAACGCCGGCACGGGCTTCAACTCGGTGGCCGATCTGCAAATCGACCAAGCCAACTTGGGCGCCGCTGGCAGCATCTCAGTTGATATCAACATCTCCAGTGCCGCCACCAAGGCTTCGGTTAGTGCTACCGGTATTCCCACCGCTACCACTGCCGTTCAGTCGTCGGGCACGATCACTTTTGGCTCTCCGTCTCCGGACGCAGAGGCGACCGGTACCGTGGCCCTGGCCAACTCGTACACGATCGGCGCCGAGGCGACAGGCGACATCAACTTCGCTAATGCCTTCACGCCTAATGCCGAAGCTTCCGGTACGCTGACGCTGGGCAGCGGTATCTCGCTGACCATTACAGCTGTTGACGGCGGAGCCGCCGATGGTTTGAAGGGTAACGATACCATCGTCAACGTTACGACCAACTCGACCGGTACATCGACGGCCAGTTATGATGCGGGTACGGACACCTTGTCTCTGTCGCTGGCAGAAGGCGATAACGTCACCGCGGTCTTGGCGGACCTCGCTGGTAACGCGGACTTTGGTTTCGCTGACAACAGTAGTTCTGGAACGATTGCATCCACCGACGCTGGAGTTCAAACCGGTCTGTTCTCGGGCGGTTCGAACACGACCAGCGGTACCACGGGCATTACCTTGACTGCGGTCGACGGTGGGGCTGCTGACGGAGCCATCGGTAACAGCACTGACGTGATCTTCACGTCGGGTGCCACCACCGGCGCTGCCTACGATGCGGACAACAACGTGTTGACCGTCACGGTCGCTGATGGGGCTACCATCGCCGACATCGCGGCCCAAATCAACACCGACGTTGGTGCCGACTTCATCGCCTCCAACGCCGTGAACGGCAGCTATGTCTACGACGCTGCAGACAACGGAACCAGCACCGACCCGTTGAGCAGTGGTACGAATGTCACGGCAGCCTCGCAATTCACATTGACGGCTGTCAATGGTGGGGACGCAGATGGTACCGTAGGTAATGCAACTCAGCTGATTCTGCAGTCGGGTGCAACCAACGAAGCCACCTACGATGCTACGGCCAACACACTGACGGTGAACGTCGCCGACGGTGCAACCACCGATCAGGTCATCGCCGCGATCAACACTGAGGGCACGTTCATCGCCAACAACGCCTTGAATGGTACCTCGATCTTCTCAGCCACGGATTTTGGTACCACCACGCCATTGTCCAGTGGTACAGACATTACCGTTGACGACGTGATCACCGTCACCGCCGATACCGCCTCCGCGGATGCCGACGGTACGACCATTACCTTGAACGCTGACAACTCGTTGGCCGCTGGCCAAGCTAGTGCTGCCCTGGATACCAACGGCAACATTGTCGTGAACGTGAGCAGCAATGGCGGCGTCGCCGTAGGAACGATCGCTTCGGCCATCAATGACTTGGACGGTTTCGGAGCGTCGGTAACGGCTACCGCCGGCGATGGTAGCTACGATGTCAACACGGACACCGCCGCAACCACAACCGCGTTGAGCGGTGGCGTATTTGGTGGTGGATTGACCGCTGACCTGGTTGTCCAACTAACGGGCAAGACGGGTTCCGAGGTCTTCCAATTCCAACAAGGTGCTTCGCTGACAAGTGTCATTCAGTCGATCAATTTGGTCAGTGACGCCACCAGCATCGTGGCCGAAGACGACGGCGGCAACTTGAAGCTGAACAGCTCCGAGTACGGTTCCGACGCTCTAGTGGCTGTTGAGGTCATCAGCGAAGGTACCGGTGGCACGTTCGAAAGCAGCTTGACCGCTTCGCGAGCCAACGGCACGGACATTCAAGCGACGGTCAACGGTACCAAAGCGACCGGTGACGGCAACCAGCTGTCGATCAACACGGCCACTCTGGACTTGAGCCTGACGGTCAACGACGGATCGAGCACTTCGGTCTCCTTCGACATCACCGGCGGTGGAGCCCTGTTCCAATTGGGTGGCGACGTCGTGAGCAACCAGCAAGCTCGGTTGGGTATCGGCTCGCTATCAACCGGTCAGCTGGGTGGCGTAAACGGCCGCTTGTACGAACTGGGTAGTGGTCAGTCGAAGTCGCTGCTCAACGACGTCACTGGGGCCGGCAAAGTGATTGACGAAGTCATCAACAAAGTCACCAGCCTTCGCGGTCGATTGGGTGCTTTCCAAGCCACGACGCTGGAAAGTAACTTGGTCTCGCTGAACGACACGGTCGCCAACCTGACCGAAGCCGAAAGCTCGATTCGAGACGCGGACTTCGCCGCTGAATCCGCTCGACTGACACGAGCTCAAATCCTGGTTCAGTCCGGTACTTCGGTCTTGGGAATTGCCAACCAGAACCCACAAAACGTGTTGTCGCTGCTGCGATAAACGTCTTAAGAACTAGAATTCGGAGGCCACGCGCTGCTTCGCCGCAGCACGTGGCCTTTTTTAATGAACTGGCAGCAGACAACTGTAGACCGCCAAGCGACGCTCCACATTATCTAACAGCCCCAGTGACTCGCGCTAATCCGCAGTTCTTCAAAATGCTTATGTTTCTCTAAAGATGTGCCGATCTAGGCATTGATGCGCCAAGATTCCAGGATCCATATGGCCACTGCGGACCCCGGACATACCAGGAGACAAAAACATGGGGCGAATCCAATCCAGCGTCGGTCTCGTAACCGGTGTTGCCATTGAGGATACCGTCAACCAGTTGATTCAGCTCAGTTCGCTGTCGCGCGATCGACTTGTCAGCCGAACCGACTTGCTGCAGCGTGAACAAGTCGCGGTCGCAGAACTGACGGCCGTCGTTGTCGGTGTGCAATTGTCCACCGATCGGCTGGGACAGGCCTCGCTCTTTTCCGCCACCACCGTCAATTCGAGCAATTCCAGCGCCCTGTCAGCTACCAGCACCGGATCGCCGCAGACCGGATCCTATTCCTTTGTTCCCGTTCGCCAGGCGCAAAGTCAACAGCTGACCAGTTCTGTACTGACCTCCGCCGACCAAACGCTGCAAGCGGGAGAGGTCACGATTCACACTGGAGGATTCTTGGATGACTCGGTGAATCTGGACACGCTCAATGCCGGGCAAGGCGTTTCGCGCGGCTTCATCAAGATCACCGATCGATCTGGCAATAGCCAACGAGTTGACTTGCGGTTTGCCCAAGACATCAATGATGTCGTCGAAGCTATCAACTCCCAAGATGATTTGGGCATTGTGGCCGGCACCAGCGGCGACCGACTAACACTGACCGATGTCACGGGAAGCGCCAGCGGTAATCTTGTCGTCGAAGAGGTCAGTGGCGGAACGACCGCCGCCGATCTGGGCTTGAGTGGCATTGCTGCCGCGTCCAGCCAAGTCAGCGGTGATAGCTTGTTGGGGTTGCATGAAGCGACGGCGCTGAACCAGCTGCTGGACGGTCGTGGATTGGACCTTCCCCAAGATGACGTCGCCCTCGAATTCCAGCTGCAAGATGGTTCAACGATCAGCTTCACCAGCCAACTGTCTTCCAATACCGCCAGTCTGGGACAGTTGATCGATGAATTGAACGAGGCGGGTGGCGGCAGCTTCACTGCCAGCATTAGCTCGGACGGTCGCTCGATCGAAGTCCAGGATCTAACCTCAGGTTCCAGCACCTTTGCGGTCACGAGTCCCAACGGAGCGTTGGCGGCACAACTGGGATTGGACAACACGAGCGTGTCTGGAGTCATTACCGGCAATCGCCTGCAATCGGGCTTGAACGATGTTTTGCTCAGCAGCCTGAACGGAGGCCAGGGCCTTGGCACCTTGGGTAGCCTGACCATCACCGATCGAGCTGGACTCGCCGATACGATCGACCTGTCCGCTGCGGAAACGGTGCACGATGTCATTGACGCCATCAACCAATCTTCAGTGGGCGTCACGGCGCAGTTGAATCAAACTCGCACCGGGATCGAATTGCTCGACACCACCGGCAGCACCGCACAGGATTTAGTTGTCGCCAATGCGGACAGCACCAACACTGCGACTAGTCTCAATATCGAAGGCTCCTTCGCCAGCGATGCGATCGATAGTGGTTCGTTAAATCGACAGTTTGTCGGTCGTAACACGCTGCTGTCCGACCTCAACCAAGGAGCCGGCGTTTCGTTGGGCACAATCCGCTTCACCGATTCTGATGGTCTCTCGTCTTCGTTGAATCTGAGTAGCCTCCAACCGACGACCTTGGGTGAAGTCATCGACGCCATCAACGGACTAGCGGCCGGCGTCGAAGCCAGAATCAACGACGCCGGTGATGGCTTGCTGATTGTGGACACCGGCTCCGGCGACGGTTCATTGACGGTGGAAGATCTGGGCAGCAGCTCCGCGGCGGCTCAGTTGAATATCGCCGGCAGCGGCGGTGAGTTGACATCACAAGGGCAGACGGTGACCGGTATCGATGGCAGCCAAACCATTCGCATCAGCACCGACGCGGAAACGACGTTGACGTCGCTGGCGGAGCAAATCAATGCGTTAGCAGATAGCCCGGTCAATGCCAATGTGCTGTCGCTGGGGACCGGCGGTGCGCGATTACTGCTAAATGGCAAACAAAGCGGCAATATCGGTCGCGTAGCGATCGAGACGGACATTGGGATTTCTTTCTCGGAAACGTCTCGAGCTCAGGATGCACTGCTGTCCTTTGGTGGCGACGATTTGAACGGTGGTGTTTTGGTCTCGTCATCCAACAATGACTTCGAAGGGCTCATTCAAGACGTTCGGCTGACCGTCGACGGAGTCTCTGATTCGCCAGTAACGATCAATATTTCCGAAAACAACAGTGGCATCTCACGTCAAATCGAAACGTTTATCGATCAGTACAACAGCCTGCGAGACAAACTGGCCGAGTTGACGGACTTCGACGAAGCAACGCAAAGTGTCGGCTTGCTGTTCGGATCTGGGGCAGCCCTACGTATCGATACCACGTTCAGCAACTTTTTATCCGGTCAGTTTCGCGGCGCTGGCTCTATCGGCTCGTTGGGGCAGCTAGGCATCTCACTGAACGAAGAAGGCAAACTGACGTTTGACCAGTCGAAGTTCAATGCGGCCATCGAAGCTGACCCGGAGGCCGTGCAGGAGTTCTTTACCAACGAGGACTCGGGCTTCTCAGTCAAAGCCAAAGCGGTCGCGGATAGGCTGGCCGGCGTCGACAATGGAGTGCTGCTCAATCGATCGACGGCTCTGCAAGCTCAAATCGATCAAAATAACCAGCGCATCGGCAGCATGAATCTGCGGTTGGACCGACAACGCACACGATTGTTGACGCAATTTTATAACATGGAAACCACGATCTCTCGGCTGCAACAGAATCTAACCGCGCTGAACCAGCTGCAGATCATTCCGCCACTGGGCAGCACGACCAGCAGCAGCACGTAACTTGGCTCATTCAATTCGGCGGAATTCGGCGTCAATCACATCCGGATCTTGCGATCCAGGCTCGCCGTTCGCCGTTTTTTCGTTGCCAGACCAAGCTTGTGTCTGCCAGCGGCCTCCCGTCCACGTCGCCGTCCAGCCTCCCTGGCCGAATGGTCGTGGATGGCCAGCTCCTTCCGACTGCGTCTTCGACATCTCACGGAAGCGAACACTCAACAGTTCCAGCGTGCCGGCGACAAATACAAACGCGGCCAGCAATAGCAGCGCCAGCGGCCCACGGACTATGGCGACAATCGCCATGAACAAAGCCAGCCAGCGACCAACGCGGGCCGCGATTTGAGTTGCCCTGAGGTTACCCATGCGCATGGCCAATAGACTGCGCAGGATACGGCCGCCGTCCATCGGAAACGCCGGTAGCAAGTTGAAACCGCCTAGGATTAGATTGGCGATCATTAACTGCCCAAGCAAGCCGAGATCTGCGGGCCAACCAGGTGCTCCCGATCCAACTCTCCAGCCCGACTGGTGAACGCACCAGAACACGGCGGCCAATACGAAGTTCACAGCTGGGCCAGCTAGCGTGATTAGCAACTCATCCCGCGGACGATCCGGTGATCGCTCCAGACGGGCCAGTCCGCCAAAGGGCAGCAGCAGGATATCGCGGGTCGACACACCGAATCGCCGCGCCGCCAACACGTGACCCAATTCATGAGCCAGGACGCTGGCTACCAAGCCAGCAGCCAACGCAAGTGCGGCCAATCC
>JANQOL010000835.1 GCA_028289675.1 Pirellulaceae bacterium | reverse complement strand
TGCGGCGGTTGAGCCGCTAGAGCGTCGAGGTTCATTTCGACCTAGGTCGGCACGATATCTACGGTGCCTGAGAGGCACGCTCAGAAATCGATCACCATTTCATCGTTGGCAACGAACATATTCAGCTTCTGCTCGTCCGCGCCGAGGGACATTTCCGTTTTTAGGATTTCAGCGAGCGGGTTGACGTGAATTAGCGCGGTTCTGCGGGCTTCCGTCCGCCGCACAACGTCCGTCACTGCGGACAGCCAGCTGTGGCCGGTCTTTTCCGCTAGCGCTCGATGTTCCTCACTAAAAAAATAGCATTCGTGCAACAACAAATCAGGCCGTTGAATCCGCCTCACGTAGTCACTAGTCGG
Organism: Pirellulaceae bacterium; assembly: GCA_028289675.1. Lineage (GTDB taxonomy): Bacteria > Planctomycetota > Planctomycetia > Pirellulales > Pirellulaceae > Aureliella. Next base: position 4,874 of record JANQOL010000835.1, on the reverse strand, counting down.
ACGCGCGACGGTATCGGTCACATAAGCCAGCCTTTTGTCACCGCTGGATATCAGGAAGCCAATGGATCCACCTGGGTGCTCCAATGGAAACCACTGCACCTCGGTCTGATCGATCTGTTGGATTCCTGCTTCTCCGTCAAGCGGCACAAATTCCATGTTGCTGGGAGCCACCGGAAACAACAGCGGATGGTAGAGCTGTTGACGAACAACGTCCAACTTGTCCTGAGTACCCACCAGGCGGACATGTTCCAATTCAGTCACGGCCAACGCATCAACCAGGAACGTCAAACCTACGACGTGATCCAGGTGGGCATGGGAAAGCAGAATAGTTAGCGACTGCTTGGGTTCTCGCAATAGATGCTCCACCAAGCGGAAGATACCCGTTCCCGCGTCCAACACCATGGACAGTTCGGGGAGGTAATAACAAGCGGTGTGTCGAGTGGGACTTGGATGGAATCCAGTTGTGCCTAAACAGTGCAGTTTCATGCTTTCGACCACCACCGGCTGGATGCAAACTGTCAGCCTACCAACTGCAGCTGGCCACGGCTATGTTGCCACCTGTCCAAATATGGAACCCGATCGAAAAAGCTGACGGGCAAGCACTGGGTCTAGTCGGGGGCGCGTGTTTCCGATCAGTGTAGCGACGTATCGCCGTTTCGAGCCGCGAATTCGTTGCGCCAGATACGCCGCCCGGCTGGCAACGGTGCTTGCTAGACTCTGCGCCTTGAGCCCAAAAAGGCTATCGTCCATCCGGAGGCGGACTACCGGCTGGAGGATTCGGTTGCCGATTGCCTCCAAGTCCTGGCAGTAGGCCCGGCAAATTGAGCCCCTCGCCACCGAGTAATTGTCCGCCAAGGCCACGCAAGGGAGACTGACCGGACGGATTCTGCCCGGCCGCGCCGGGGACAGGAGCTCCCTCGCCGCCCAACAATTTGTCCAGCCCGCGATTGAGACTCTGTTGCAGCAAACCGGAGGCCGCGTTTTGGAGGGTTTGACGCCCCAGTTGTCGTAGCAGCTGCGTATCAACTTGCGGGTTCGACAGTGTCCCGCGCATTGGAAACGTCAGCGATTGCCCGCGTAGTCCTGCCAACCACGGGCTCTTTTCGGCCCAATCATCCGGAATGGGCATGTTGGCCAACATCTCCATTTGCCCATCGATGGCCACCATCCCGGACGTGGAGATGTTGGCGTCGCCAACACTGACATTCAAATTGCGGTGCACGACTTTGCCTTCCAGCATTTGAAAGTCGACGCGTTGTTCGGGCATATCCATCCATACACGCTGTGTGCTGCTGACCGCCTGCGTAAAGTCCTTCTTTCGAATCGCCTCGATCTGCCGCGCCAAACTGATAACTTGGTTGGACAGTGGACCTGGACCAATCGTGGCTTTGTGAATCACGATTTGGCCAACGACGGTCTGTTTCATCGGATTGTTGGGCGTCAGCATCGCCTGATCCAATCTCAAGCTCAAACGCCCATCAACGCTCGTTGCCTCGGCCACCAGCGGCGTCACGTACTTGAGCCATCCTTGACACATTTGTTCGGTGATCTCGACATGGTCCAGCACCGTCATCGGTTTTTGATGAATGACCAATTCGTCCGCCGTCAGATCGCTGGTTAGATCCCAGCGCAGGGCACCGCCACTGACTGGAATCTCTGCCGCCGTGGCCAGCTGTCCCGCAGTAACCTGGACCGGTACGTCCGCTTTGCCAACTGCAATGCCCGCCACCAAAGCTTGTTCCCAGCCGAGTCGAGTAGACGCGTTCAAGCCTGCCAACAGCGGCTGGCCGGGCTCCGCGCCGCTGGTCCAACTGACGGAAATCGGCACACTTTGTTGTCCCGCCAATTGAACCTGCCCGCCCGTCAGGGGTTGAATGCGTGCCGACAATTGGCCCGAATCGTAGACCGCCTGACCATTGACTTGGACCGATTGCCCCGCCTCACCGGACGCGTAAGCCACATTGCCGGTGTAGTTGAGCCAAGGGGCCTTTAGCTGGAAAGTTTCGACGTTGACCGCATTCGAAGCGGCCTGCCAGGTACCTGCTACGTTGGCGGTCACCTGAGGTTCCTGCCAAATGGGCTGAGGTGCAATCTGTCCCGGATCCTGGGAGAGAATCACCAAGTTCTCCGCGGTCAATTGAGTATTGACTCCGGCAGCCGTCGAGCTGACTTGCCAAGCGAGTTGTCCATGGAGCATTCCGGTGGCGCTGATTTGCCCCGACGTTGGCTGGGCGCCCGGACCGCCACCCACATTTCGCATCAGTCGATCCAAGTCGACCCGTACCATCGCGCGTCCCAAGCGACTGGCTGATCCGTCCGGATTGGCACTGTCTTGGGCGCCCAAGGAGAATGAAGTGCTCTGCACCTGCAGCGTTTCCACAACCAAACGCGTTAGGTCGGACGTATCCACGCGGCCGCTGAATTTGCCGACGACTTGCGGTTCCGAAAAACTCAGTTGCGGCGTTCGAACCTGCAGTGGCTGACTGCTCCAGTTGGCGGACAACAACTCCGCATGCTGTCGATCGAGGACTCCGCGCGCCGCCAACTGCAGATTGCCACCCACTTGGACTTCGGGAGGCTCTGTCAGCCATACGAGCCCGCGTTGGTTGCAGTGGCTCAAGTCCAGCTGTACATCAACGTTGAATCCAGCCGCTGCGGAATCGGCTCCGGCAGTCAATCCCAACGGTTGCTCCAGAGTGAAAGCCACGCGCTCGTCGCGAGACTTCAAATCCAAATGTGCAAAATCAATGCTGTACGGGCTGCCATCGGCCAAACGCACGCGCCCCTCGAAATTGCCGGTCCAAACTGGTTCCTGCAACTGGCCACCCACCGATGTCGAGATGGTAATCGGCGTCGTGTTCAGTGTGCCGAGGGCGGCGACCAAGTTGTCCTCTTGCAACTGCCAATTCACATCCACTTTGGCGGTCCCCTGCATTTGGCGAATCGGCAACTCGACCCACTCGCTCAAGCGTTGATGCAACAGCTGCAGATCAACATCGCCCGTCAGCTGCCCTCCTTCAATGGTACCGCCGCCTTCAAGATGGGCGAACTGTGCGGACGCCGAAGCCCCAACAGCCAGTTTGCCGTTGGCCTGATTGGCGGCCAGCTCGATCTGCAACGGTTCGTTCCAGACCAACTCCTGCCCACCGGTGATCGCTTTCAAATCAGAGAGTTCGAACTTGGCGCCAGCCGTTGGCTGATTCTGAATGTCCAAGTTGTGCATCAACGAAAACTGGGCAGCCCCGGACACAAGCTGCGTGTCGTCGCGGACGGGAATCAAGGAGCCTGCAGCGGCCACCAATTTTGGCAAGTCGATTGTGCCTTGAGCGCTTACGACACCGCCTTCGATCAATGGATCCGCTAGGCTCAGTTCGGGCAGTGGCCAAGGCAGCGTGGCGCTGGCCGTAGCCGAAGCAAAATCACAAGCCAATTGAGAATGTTCCAGTTTCAGCACTGAATCTTTCAGCGAACATCGGGCCGCACCCGCAACTTGACGCAACTGGGCGGGCAATTCACCGACAACCTGAGGTGCCACCACGGCCAAGTTATCGGCCTGCAACTTCTGAACATCAAAACTCCACGCGCTATCGCTAGTGATGCTTCCCACCAGTTGCGCGGACACAGAACCGCTGAGTTCGTCGATGGGTAACTCGGGCACGCGCGCCTGAACGACATGCCAGAATGCCAGTGGTACTTGGTCCATGATGGCCTGCACTTGCAGCGCCGCTCCGGACTCGCCTTGACTGGCTTGGGCCGCTAGCTGGCCGACACTTTGAGCTTGTATTCCGGAGGCATCGCTAACCGTAGCTTTCAGCCCAACAGGTCCAATCAACTGAGAGGGTTCAGGCAGCGTGACGGACAGCTGCGTGACGTCCACCAGCCAAAGTTCGGGGCGTCCTTGCTCGGCAAATGTGAAGCGCGCGTCCTGAACTTCGATGCGGCCAAGCGGGGTAGGTGTTTCCGTTGCATCGTCAGCCGGCGGATTGGACGCGACCGACTCCAGAATCGGGTGGAGCGCCTGCTCCAGATTGGTGGTACCGTCTCCGGCAACCACGTCCGCGCGCACGCCTTGAATGCGAATCGTGCCCAAGTTCTGATGACCACTGATCCAGCCCAACAATCCTTTCTCGGTCTGCACCTGCTCGATTTCAGCCAGAGATTGTCCGTTGGCATCAACGAGCCGAAGCCCATGAGCGGCGACCGGCGTAAACCAACCGGCCTCCACCGTCTCAAACTCTAGACGTAGCGGATCTAGTCCGGCAAAGCGATCGATCAAACCGGACAGTATCGTCCGCGACGTTGCTATGGCGGGCAAAAAGAAAATCAGCAGCAGCAATGCAGCAAGCGCGCAAATACCGAAGGCATGTCGTTTCTTGACGCGTCTCTTGCCACGCGGACTGGATTCAAATTGGGTTTTGCGTCGGGCCATCGCTGAACCTACAGATTGAATTGGAATTGATCTGCGATCGATTTTCGCAGTCACCGACGGCCACCGCCAGATCGATCTTAGATCGGCCCAGAGAAAATAGGAGGTTTGCAAAGCACGTCGCGCGCGTAGTTTGGTCAATGATTTGCCAATCCCCGGTGTTGCGAGCGGGTACCGCGATCGCTACATTGATTGCATTGGAAGCCGCGTACCAAGCGGTCATTGCCAATCCGGATACCTACGGGTGACTCCGGTCCCGTCGGGGAAAAATGGTTAGCTTGCAAAATTTTTTCAACGCAGCGCCACCTAGATTCGAAGTCCCTGGATCCCAAACGACACGCGTCTCTTTTTTGTTTCTGGTCTCTGACACCGCCCGTGCGAAACGCGATTCTATGATTCCAGATTGGTTGCTAACTACCATTAGCAACCAATCTGGAATCATAGAATC
>JANQOL010000815.1 GCA_028289675.1 Pirellulaceae bacterium | reverse complement strand
CCCTGGACCAAGAGTCAATCTAGTTCTAGCTAGATCCAGTGCGCTACCAGTCACGGTGCCGCTGGTCAGGTTCACTACCGAGTTATCCAATCGGAAGGTACCGTTGTTGTTGAACGTGCCGCCATCCATATTGAAGGTGTCGGTCGCCATCTGGAAGTCACCAGAATTGTTCAGCGTCCCGCCTTGCTGGTTAAAGGTCGCGTTGTCACCGAATACTGCACGGCCTCTGACGTTGAAATTTCCGTTGTTCGTAATGACCGCGCTACTTCTAGTGAAGAATCCTGTCCCATTTATATTTACGGTTCCGGTCGTATTCGAGACGTTCATATCCACACTGTTCGTCTGATGGCTCGGGCCATTCATATTGAAAGTCCCGGTATTGGTAAGCAGCGCACCTGAAAGAGTTGACGAGCGAGCAACGGAACTATTCAGGTTCAGTGTTCCTGCATTCCTCGCATTTCCCGACACCACCCCCAGCACCGCGTGGTTGCTATCTGTCGCCTGGATGTTCAACGTTGCGTTTGGGTTCTCCAGCAGTAGTTGCCCAACGGTATCCGAATTGGTGAATGTGATGGAATAGACTCCGTCGGCTGCGATTTTGGCTGTTGAAGTTGGAAATGGCACGCCGTTGGACCAATTGCTAGAGCTGTTCCAGATACCACCGGAAGTATTGGTCCACTCGGTCGTCTGTGCCAACGCCAGCCCATGGCCGGTCGCAACGAAAATGAACAGTGCGCCCCAAGTTGCACGAGGATGAAACATCGTGTTACGGTTGAGCATTGAAATTGGCCCTCCTGGCCGACCCCACCGAACTGCCAAAGCAGAGACTCTGTGGAGCGACGTGGACATAGACTTGCGTGATTGAAAAGATTCCTGCTGTGCGTTTTACAGAGCGATTCCAGTCATGAACAATGCATTGGTTCTTTGCGGCGTTCTACTTGGCATTCAAATTCTCTGCCGAAGTGCCTGAACGGTAGAATGTCGGACCAGACGCTGCTGCGACGAGCTGTGCTATTCGATCGGCTTCGGCCTGTTGGCCGAGCCCGCGTTTTATTTCAGCTAGGAAGTGAGCCGTATCTCGAGACACATTGCCGCTCGCCAGGACGGGATTCAACGTCTTCTCCGCCAGGAGTGCGTCTCCCAATCGAAACTGAATCCACGCAAGTGTTGAGAGAGTGTCAGCGTTTGGGGAATTGGAGGCATTGGCAGCAGCAATCTGCATGGCTCGCGCTCGTTTGGCCTCGTCGTGACTTTCAATCAATGCCAATGCTAACTGATTGCTGTACTGGACGTTGTTGGGTTCGTTTCGGGTAAGACGCGAGAAGATTGTCGCTGCCTCGGCATACCGACCGAGCATTCGTTTTGATCGTCCAATGTGAAAATCTCTTAAATTGACTTCATCCCTGCCATACTCGCCGACCGTCAGCAACCGTCCCCCATCCTCAGGTCGATTCTGAGAGATTAACCAGTCAGCGAATGCGATGCGACACACGGCTTGGCTGCGGCCTGATTGGATGGCAGCCCGATACCACTCCTCGGCTTTAGCCGCGTCACCAACGGCGCGAAACAGACTTGCCATTCGCAATTGATAGGGCTCACTATCGCTACTTATATCCGCCATCCGCTTGAACGCGGCCGTGGCGATTTTGAAGTCATGAGTATGAAATGCTGCGACTCCCAATCCATTCAAGGTCGCAAGATCCGAAGGATCATTCCGGGCAAGATGCTCATACAGTCGCCGTGCTTCGTTCAGATCTCCGCGTTCAAGTGCAATTAGCGCGACCAGTCTTTCCAGCTCCACTTGGGTGGCGTGTCGATACTCGGTTGACCACCTAGTCGGTAGCTTCGAATTTTTTGCAGCCTGAGTGTGCGCCAATGCGTCGAACCATCTACCGTTCGCGACCGCAAGTCTGGCGTAAGCAAAATGAGCTTCAAATTGATTGCCAGCATCTAGGGCGAAAGTATGAAGTACTCGTTTCGATTTCGATATTTCCCCCACGCTCAGTAGTAGCGATGCAAGGACTACGTCGGGGTGAGCGTTGTCAGGATCTCCCTTGGCACCAGCTGCTAGAAATTTACGGCAGCCCGCCAAATCGCCACGCGCCAACATCGCCTTGGCAGTATCGAGATCGCGGGGCGTCGATTCGTCCGCTTGTAAACGGATCACATCAGCGTTTGCCAATGTCGATAGCTGACTCAGAAGCAGCAATACAGTTAGAAAGTGTTTCAAGAGAATCCCTCCTCGGCCCCAAAAAACCGACTCCACCTGCCCAAGGCCCAGGCGGGCGCAAATGAGTCCTAGCTGCAAGTGTCCGGTCTCCGTCAACCATGCGCCGCATTCGCACTCAACCGCACACGCCTGCTTGGATTTCGAACTGTCGAAAGCTAAACTGCGCCGAATACTGCTGCGATTTCCTCAGTGAAGCATTTTTTCGTAAATTTTTTCTGAGCAGATTAGATTGCAGGGAGCGAATGCAGGGATATGGGAAATACGACGTCGGTAACGCTCTTGGACCGAGTCAAGGATGCGGCGGACGAGGACGCCTGGTCACGGTTTGACACTGTGTATCGATCCTTCATCGCCAGGTTTCTGAGCGCCCAACGCGTCAACGAGCACATTGCGGAAGACGTCTGTCAAAACGTCATGAAACACGCCTATGAATCGATCACCGGTGGGCAATTCGAACACAATGGACGCACGGGAGCATTCCGAAACTGGTTACGGCAAGTCGTAATCTCACAGCTCGGCATCTATCGTCGAAAAGCCAAACGGCACGAACCAAGGCTGCCGGCCCAGTTGGAGTCACACTTGGCCAGAGAAGACAGTCGATTGGTGCAGATTTGGAATGCGGAGCACAATCGCGCAACACTTCGTTTGGTTCTTGAGTTATTGCATGGCAGCACACCACCGGAATCCCTGGAGATATTTCGTCGCACGTTCGTGGAGGGAGAAGACGCGGCGAAGGTTGCACATGACATGGGTCGTACCAAGAATGCAGTCGTCGTGGTGAAATGTAAGGTACTGAAAAAGGCGCGAGACCTAGCCGCCAATCTTCTCGACTGACATTGCACAGCTGGCACAATGCAACATCTTCTTTTTAGTAGCCACGTGGAACGCCTGGCCTTATGTCCCATGGTCGGCGGGCAATGAGTACTTCGCATGGAAATTGAGCTAGACGTACACCCAACCGCAATTCAGCTACAGGCATTCGCGGAAGGTCGACTTGAGCAGCAAACTACCGACATCGTCGGTGAGCATGTGGCCGCTTGCAATCAATGCGCGGATCTCGTTGACCAGCTCGACGTCGACGCTGAGGCCATCCTCTTCAGCCGTCCGGTGAAGTCACACCTCACGCAAGCTTCAACTGAGGCTTTATCGGAAGTCATTTCTCTTACCGAGCGTTTGCAGATAGAGGAGGCCATCGGTTCCGGTGGCATGGGGGTTGTCTACCGGGCATGGCAACCGAGCGTCAATCGCCACGTCGCCGTCAAACTACTGCACGTACCGTTGCCTCAACTGGAGAGGGGGGCCGACCAGGCACGCGAGCGATTTGAACGGGAAATTGAGGCGCTAGGCCGTGTCCGGCACGCGCACGTGGCGAGGATCTACTCGTCCGGGTTGACCGCGGACGGTCGGTTGTTCTATTCCATGGAATTGATTGAGGGAACTAACCTATCCGCCGTCCTTGGCGAACTCGTCAGCCACGACAAACGGCCAGCACGACCCATTTCCTGGCTCGCAGCAGTAGCGGCTGCGTGTGGTCGCGGGAACACGGCTGAAGCCGAACATGCGGAGCTTGGGGCAGACTACGTCGAGCCAGTTTGCAAAATAGTACGACAGATTGCCACGGCCGTGCAAACCCTGCATGACGCGGGTATCCTACACCGCGACATCAAGCCCGGAAACATCATGGTGAACGCGTGCGGTGATCACGCAACCTTGATGGACCTGGGGCTGGCGGGGCTGATCGACGCCCCCGACGTTCGACTGACCGGCAGCGGATTGGTCGCTGGGTCTTTGCCCTATATCAGTCCCGAACAATTCCGTGGCGCCCCGCCCACTAGGTCCGGTGACATCTACAATCTTGGCGCCGTTCTCTGGGAGCTCCTCACCCGCCAGCGACTATTTTATGGAGCGAAACACACTTCGAACGCCCAGCTGATCCACCGCATTCTGCACGAAGATGCATCAGCGATGCGTCATCAACAAGCCGAAGTGCCGCCAGGTTTGGAAGCTATCGCCCTCAGGTGTTTAGAAAAAGAACCGACAAACCGCTACGATTCCGTCGCCGAGTTCATTGCCGACTTGGACCGATGGACGGAGGGCCAACCCGTGACAGCAAAACGCCGGAATTGGCTCGGTAAGCTGCGCGGCTCACTCCGGAGGAATCGTCGGTTGGTAACCATTAGCGGAATATTTCTGATGTGCCAGGCCTTACTGTTGGCAGTCATCTATCGCTCGCAAGGAATACCTTTAGGGACACAGCACCAGGCTTCGATCGCCAAGACAGATTTCAAAACTCCCTTGTCCGCCTTGCCGCAATCGTCTGCCGTCATTAACGATGGCTCGCTCGTTGCCTACTGGTCGGCGGAGGAAACCGGTTCATTTGCCCCGGATCGTTCACCCAATGGAAACAACGGAGCGTTGATTGGAGATACGTCAAGACAGCCGGGGGCTGTTGGGCAAGCCTATGTCTTCGACGGCAACGGAGACTACATCAACTTTGGTCGCGCATCCAAATGGAATTTTCTACACGACGGCTCTGAATTTTCGGTCACCGGATTCATAGCTCCTACAGATCCAAGTCGCGGAGGCGGAGTCCTGACGACGATAGACGAAACTTCAACTGCGGAACTGCGTCATGGCTTCAGTCTGCGGCTCAACAAATGGCGCATGCTCGAATTTCACATTCAGGGTGTCAGCGGCAAGTTTCCAGTGAAAACGCAGTCGGAAACGGCCTTGGAGCCGAATGTGTTCACTGCATTTGCGATCACCTTCGATGGGCACACATGCAACCTGTTTATCAATGGAAAACTAGAAGGCTCCGGACAGACGGTCGCGCCGTTTGTCGCCAGCACAGCACTGGATGCACTATGCATGGGCGCGATTGGAACTACAAGTGGACCGAATGGCCAACCGTTTTATCCACTTGAAGGCCGGATCGATGAAGTGCAAATTTATAACCGGCCGCTCAACGCTTCCGAGGTTGCATTCTTGGCTGGGCGGGCCACGTTGCAAGATGCAAGAATCATCCGGGTCGCCAAGTCGACGGCCATTGCTGAGGGAGGGCTTGCAGATGGAACGAGCACAACTGCGACCCACAACGATCAGGGTTTGGGCGGCCCGTTTCCAACATTTCCCACGACACACACCTCGGCTTTGGCGGATGCATTTTTGACAGCCTCGTCATTTTCAGCCTCAGTTCACTACGATTTTGGATCGCGAAGATCTGTTGACCAAATCCGATTATGGAATTTTCACGGCGACCGATATGGGCTTGAAGGCAACGGGCGAGGAGCCAAGAGCATTCGCATCTTTGGTTCAAATCTGGTTGCCGCTTATCGCGATGAGGAACATGATTCGTGGCGGTTACTCACTGCCTTTACTGCCGCTCGAGCGCCAGCTGACGGAGCAACGAGTCATTACGGTGAAGAGCACAGTGTTGACGAGCATTCCATTCGCTTCATCCGTGTTCAGATTGACGACAACTACGGCGCGTCCAACGTCGGACTGGCGGAGATTCAATTTCTCGACACGCGTTGAGACGAATAGACCTATTGCACATTGACGTCTCCGCATTCCCACTTCGATTGGACAGCCCAACTTCACGAAAGACTCCGGCAAATTCCACTCGGTTACGACACCTCTGCAGCGGGGCGTGCAAGTCGCATAGGTCCTTCAGTCGAAGTCCATTAGCCGCACCTACTCGCCGCGCAGGGCGATGCAGCTTCGGCATCCTATCAATTCCCATGTCCTGCGTCGGTGTGCGTCGCTGCGGCAAAGTTAGTTGCATCGCAGGAGTCATGTCACTCAAGAACACGATTTTTGACAATAACTCTGTTCATCAATAACGTGGATCGAGCTTGTCGATCTTCATATCGTGACGCGTTTCAATCGACCAGGAACATTTCGACCATGGGAACAGCGCATTCCGTGCAGGGATCCGACGCTGGCGGTGAACTCGCGGTGCGTAGAAAGGTGTTGGTGGCCAATTATCGCAGAGCCTCGGCAAGAAGCACTTCTTGTTCCAGGCAGACTCGGTGTTTGTCGAAAAGGTCTAACATCAGACGGACATGCGGATTTACAGACTGTTTCCTAAGTCGCTCGAGATGCTTACTTTGTTTTAGCCAGAGTTTTCGATTGCCGTACTTCATCAGTGCTTCGATGTTTTTAGGCACAAAGGAATCAACGCGGTCAGGACACGCTTCGAGCAATCGAAGGTACTCCTCGACACCTCTTGGATCGTAGTCGCCCCAATGCATGAAAAGGCAACTGGCCATTGCTGGCGAGCCAAGCCAGGCCAGCAGACGCCCCGACATGCTGCCGCTTGCATAAACCGCCAGATCAACTTCTGGCAGGACCTTTTCATAGCGCCAGAAAGTCTCAGCATTTTCAATGACTGCGACTGATCCTGAAAAGGTCCAAATTCGGCCAATTGTAAGGCTGAGTGCGGCGCCTCCTGCATCCGACGACAACTTGCCAACAGGCACGACGATCTCGCCGTCATCGCAGCGAATCTTAACGCCTGGCCGGACAGACCGGACGAAAATCCCTTCCTCTGCCCCTTGTCTGACTGCTTTCGCGTCCCCGAAGGCAATAATCGCGCCAGCGCGATCAAACACATCGTTCAGTTCGGTATCAATGCCTAACGGAAAACGAGACTTAAGGAAACGATCGAATGCCACGCGATTTGCAATTTGAATTCGGTTCGCTCGACCAACGAGTTTCTTTCGAACTGCTCCACATTGCATCATGTCCTGAAGAATTGGAATGCACGTCTTGGGCAGCAATGAGGCAAGAATTCCGCTCTTGTCTGCGTCTCTTAGTCTCCGAAGAAATCTTCGCTGGACTTGGCTCATACGAATCGTTGATCTCGGTTTCTGGATTTGCGGCACCAGCGTCGTGCGTTGTCAGTGCCTTATCTATACTGAGGCGAACAGGCGGCAAACTAACAGCAGAATCTCCTCAGTACCCATCGTGCTACTGCGATGGCTACGACTTCTTCAATCCAGCCGCCAGCAGAGTCGCCTCAACAGTCTTCGTTCGGCGCTTCTCACCCAACCGGCCTTTCCTTCGGTGCTTCGTCACTTGTTCGTCGCGCCCGAAAGGAGCGGCGTGTGCTGATGCGGAATCGTTTGTCCGTCCCCTGTTCCAGCGTGTAGACGGTGACTAGCGGGTGGGCGAGTGATTCGAGCTTCACTTTGGGCTCTGCGGTGATGGGAATGATCGACTGCGAAACCGCCATACGCGTGGTAGCTTCGAGGTTGGGATCGTCGAGCCTGCCGGTTTCGTCGATAAAGAAATGGAGGTGATATCGGCTGTCGGGCGCGATGGCTCGAATCAAATTGATGAGGATCATCGCCTTGATGGTGATACCGGTTCCTGTGCTGCCGATCCGATCGAGCGAACTAGCACGAATCGGTGAGCCGTCACTTTGCATGCCGCTGATCCTAAGCGTGAACAGCGAATCCAAAGTGATTTCTTTGCCGTCCGTAATCCAGTTTCTCAAATGTCTTTTCGCGTTTTCGAGTTCATCCTTGTTTTGGAAAAGCCCATCTTCACTGCACAACTCGGCGATCACTTGATAGGTACTGTTGTCCGTGGACACCTTCAGATCGACGCTCCGCAAATTGCTAACCTGAAAAGACTGAATCGAAGAGTTCAGCCGTCGGACCGCATTCTGAATCTCCTTGACTCCAAGCAGGAGCCCATCGAGACGACCGCTCAGCGTTGTGAACAAGTCGTCCCAAGCTTGCTTGGTGGTATCTCGAAGTTGGTCAATCGAATCCACTCGCTGAACCAGTGATTCCCAATCTGCATCAGCGTCTGCAAAGAGAACTTGTTGACCGGGGAACTGTTGAGAAGCGCTCACGATTTCCTGTTGTAAACTCCTGAGGTTTACCTTGTCCGAAACGATCGACTTCGCATCTTCTAGCAATGAAGTCGCGTCCGTTAATATCACGGTGGACTCCGCAATCAGAGCTTCAGCATTGATCGTGTCATTTGTCACTTCTCCCTCGACGTCGATACTCGCAGCAATGATGTCTGTGCCCATTCCAATGTCGCGAATCTCAGCGTGAAGCTTCTCAAATTGCTCTTTGGTCTCCTTCAAAGCGTTCCGGCATTGACTCTGTCGCTGGCTTACTCCTTCCAATTCGTTGGCCAAGTCTTTGATCGCTTTGCCGATGTTGGTTAAGTCTCCTTGGGTCTCAGTCAGTTCTGTTTTCGCCGTTGATTCACTCATCTCCAGTTCCGGCAATCTCTCCAGCGCTTTGGCGTAGTCGTCGTAACCTTGAATCTCTGTTGTGATTTCCTTCAGTTCCTCCTCTTCCTTCAACACCCTGTCGCGAGCCGTCTGCTGATCTTTTCCGGTCTCCAATCGGCTCTTCATCCTGACAAGTTCGTCTGATGCCAGCTGGATCTTTGACCGCAGTCGTGCTGGATCCCGGAGCGTTGCGAGATCGACGGACTCGTGCTGACTCAGGTCGATCGTCAATTCGTCGTCGCGGTAACGTTTGTTTTCAGTCCGAGCCAACAGGGCACGAACGCGCGTCAACACGGCGTCTTCATCGTTGATCTCAAGGCCATCGCCGATGATGGCACCGTGCGCTGACGTGTTAATCAATCGGAATACTGTGTCGAGTTCCTCAGGCTGAAATCCGTTCTTCATCAAGAATGCTGCGAAGGTGTCTTCCCAATTTTCGACGGAGCGTCGATCACGTTCGATTTGCTGTTCCGCCTCCTTGACCTGTTGCTCAAGCGCACGGACGTCGTATTTTTCGGACTGATTAAGTTCTGCTTCAAGGTGTCGAACCCTTGCACGCAGCGACTCCGCATTCTGTCGCATCGTATCGAGGATGCTTTCCGTATATGAACCCCATTGTTCACGTTGACTTTCGATCGCCTGTTTCTCTTTTGAAATATTCCGCAGACGCTCTTCGATCGCGCCTTGTATTTTCAGCAGTGCATCGTGTTCGTCTTCCCTGACGCCCTTCTTCTCCTTAAGCTCATCTCCTTGCTTCTGTAACTGCGAGTCAACCGAACAAAGACGGTAAGCACAGTCCTGAGCACGGCGCCACACTTCGGGTAGTCCGCTCGTGAGCGTTTCTGTCCGCGCAGCGATCGCGTTTCTTGTTTCTCTTCCGTCGTCAATCAGTGCCGATGCTGATTCAATGAATTCCACATCCGCCTCTGTGTGTTCTGCCAGCTCAAACTGGTCACGATAATCCGTTGCGATGTCAATTCGGGATTCACCAACATCTCTGGAGTGGCAGGCAATCAAGAGTTCTCGCAGGGCATCTGAATCGAGGTCGGCCAGCGTCAGGAGTTTCTGATACACACGGCAGAAATTTCGGTAGTCGTCCTGATTGCGGATAGGAAGAATCTTCATCCCTCCGCTTTCATCGCCTTTTCCAGCCGCTTCGCCCGACAACACTTTCCAAAGCGCATTGTTCGCCACAGGTTTGAAGTGACGCCCGGAGAGCAACTCCTGCACATCCGGAAACTCGCGGGGTCGGTGATCGTCGTCAACAAAATCCTCGCGTTCAAAACCATCGTCGTAGATGTAACGCTCAAACTTTCCCGATTGCAGCCGGCTCAAACCTCGAATCAAAAGGCATTTGAGCCCGATCGGAGTTGCGCACTCAAAGACAAGATACGATGGGCTCCCGCCGAAATAGTGTTTGGACGTTTCAATGACTGTGTTCGCAAACTTCATGTTCCGTATGTCGTTGATGTAAAGGAATTGAAGTGCGTTGACGAGAGTCGACTTTCCGCGATTGTTAGGTGCAGCCAGATGAACGGAGTTCGTCAGATCAACTTCGCTATAACCGTAGTTTCCGCTATTGATCAGTACGAGTTTTCGCACACCATATTGCGTTTTCTCTGGTGAAATCCCCGCTTGCTGGTTCAAATGAAGTCCTTCGAGTCATCATCTGCTGCCGGCAAGATAAGATCATCACGCTCTGCCATCTCGAGACACAGATCGATGAACCGATAAATTGGTGACCGAAACTGAAAAGTGCCGGAAGATAGCATCTCCAACATGCCGAGCTTACGAAGCGTGCTAATCACATCTCGCAGGTTGTCTTCATCGACGCCCACGTTTGTCATCATTCTGCGACGTAGACCGGTCGCAAAATGCGGAAGTTCGCTGATGGTGAAAGATCGGGTCGTCAGCGTGGCCTGCCATTGTCGCGTCTCCGATTGGAACTTCTTGTCTTCCAAGTCCTGAAACAGGATAAAGACAAACAGCGCTGCGGCCTGCAGGCTCTTTGTGGTCAGCGAGTGCTCACCGCTCAGGAAGAAAAAATCTTGAGGGTGGTAATGCAGGTCATAGCCGAGAGCGGCGAAGATCATCGTGTAGTTCTCACGATGTTGCTTCAGGTCCCGGAATACGCGGACATTGTCGCGGCAAATGTGGCGACCTCGCCTAAGCAGTCGAAATGCTTCTGCCAAATGTGGAGGCATCGGGATCGCTGGCGTCGGTGTTGTTGTCATCGTTATCAGATCTCCAAGCCCACCGAAACGCTTCCGCTTCAAAAGGCTCCCGTTGGTAAGTTCTCTGTTCGTCCGTCGCACGCACTGATTCGGGGGCGACTGCGATAACATCGTGTACGAGTTGAATGGCCCGTTCCAAGGGCAGGTACTCGTGCCGCGTCAAAACGGAATCCAGCAAATCCTTCGATCCGCTGAGTTCGAGTTGCTCAATTACGTCTGCTGACGTTAGCTCCGGCTCAACTTCTTCGGGCGTCTGAAACTGGATGATCGGCGGTGGTTCGTCCTCGAATAGCTGGACATCGATCAGATAGCGTTCGACGGCAAGATCACTGAATAGAAGACTGTTTTGATCGTCCAGTATTTTCAACTGATTTGGAACATCAAGCGAGTCCCATTCCCCGTGCCGCGCAAACTCAAGTGCTCGGTTGACGCCCTTGGAGATCAGTTGCTCCTGCGCGGCCGCAAGACAAAGTGGTGCAAGTTCGCGATTGGCTTCTTCTGCCTGGTGAATCACTGCGACTCGGAGCCAGACAACAAGCTGTCGAAGAGATGTCGCCTCGCGGAGAACGGGCCTGAACGCAGCTTCGTTGGATGCTATGACGGCACATGATTGAACGATGCGGCCAGCGATGTCGTAGAAGTCGCCGTTAATGTCGATCAATTGAATCAGAGGTTGCAGGTACTCGTCATGAAGCTCAATAAGCCTTTTCAAACGCTGGCCAATTCGAGAGACATCCTCTGTCGCGCGGTAATCTGCGACTTCCAACGCGATGCGTTCACAATTTGAGTGGACAATTCTGACGATTTCGCTGAACGTGTACTGGATGTCAACAAGTAACGGTTTGAGCTGCCCATCGTTGGTCAGCCCAAGTGAGTTGAGAGCGCGATCAACCTCATCGGCAAGCTGCTGGGCAAACCCGTCAAGCTGCCCGATCCATCCTTGAACAATTTTCGGACTTGCTAGCACATGACGCTGCTTCAATTCACTAACGAACTTGACCAGAAAGGGTGGTGGCATCCAGCCAACGGCGCCCTGCACTAGGACGCCGACTTCCTTGAGTCGGCTGGCCCTGCGAGAAGCCGACTCTGGCTCGTCGGTGTGCATCGCGAGAAAGGACACCAGTTCGTCGTTCGATTCAAAGCCCGTGCCGCGTGCGCACAATGCCTCAATGAGGCGAAAGTGTTTCGAAAGATAGCTAACGAACTCTTGTTCGTTCTTAGGCATGTTTGCAGGATTGTTATTGTGAGAGGGAAGCCAAACGCAAAAACAAACAACCCCCCAGCATACACTACGCGATCCCCCAGCATAGGCTGATTTCAGTACTAGGCCACTAGGTAGAGGCCCCAAATCGTTCGTCGCTGATATGCCGCGGGTGGACCGGCCAATAGAACTCCCGTAGCTGATCAGCCGCAATCCGCTGCACGATCTGGAGGGTACCGCTCTCGAACAGAGAAAGAGTCAACGCATTCTTGCCGATCTCGCTCGCGCAAGGCTTCGCGATGACCAGGTTCATCCCTGTTATTGAAGTCTGGCTTCAACGATTGGCCCAGCGAGATGCTGCGGAAATCCCACCGTCACAATGTAATTCTGATCCAGCCTGACGGCCGGAACAAACGCAATACTGATCGGCGTGATACTGCTGCGCTCGGCGATTTGCTACGGGTCAGCCAATTGTTTTCTACCTCTGTGAGATCGCATACGTGAGAATACAAACTCCGAATCTCGGTCACGGAAACAAGGTACACATCATGCAAGTTGGACAAGCCGCCCGCACGAAGAATTTGGCCATTCCGATAGCGGGCGTCGTGACCTCAGCAGCCATCACCCTGAGCCGCTGAGGTGCGATCGACCACCCATCATCCGTCGAGGACCTTATCTGCTGAGAGTGATGCAACCGAGTTCACGACCGGTTACGACCAATTTGCCGAGGTGTAAGTTAGGTCGGCTCTTGTTTACCTTCGGCTTAGCACAACTAAGCTGACGCGGGAGCAAGACGGCAAATTGAACGAATCTCTATGATCTACTCTGCTTCGTTCTCGGCATTTCGAATGAGTTGCTGCTGCCTTGGATCTAGCAGTGGCCAGATTAGTTCATTCTCAAGCTCCCTCCTTTCCTGAAAAAAGATCTTAGCTGCATGAGCGTATTGCATCCGAGCCTCAGGCGTAGCGTTTGCGACTGAACGTGGCTTTCGTGATTTCATTCTTTGGGCGGCTTCTTGCACGGCCGCTCTGATCTTCTCGTGAGTGGACGAGTCGATTTTTAAGGCTGTAACCAACCATCCACAGTCCAGCACTTGATAACCGTTTTGCGTGATTAAACGGCTAAATAACCACTTTCGCTGATCCTCGTTGAGTTCTTTGCAAATCCACATTGCCAAGTCATCTTGGAATTCTAGACCGAGCACCAAAATCTCTTCTCGCGACTTCCGTCGGATTTCCTCTCGGTGTTGACCACGCATCGCAAAATGTGCAGCGAGCAAATCAGGACCAATCGGAATCTCTATCGGCTTCTGATTCAGATCTTTGCTGCTTTCACGCTGTATGTGGAGTACTTGAAGCAAATTGGAGAGTTGATTGCTACCTTTCTCAAGCGACGTAGACTTTGGAGGCAGCATTGATAGATCAGGTAGTTCCGCGAACGCCCGTACAGAAAACACGGAAGCGAGGAATATGCAGGACAACGGAAAGACTCGTGATGCTGGCATGGGAGCTCCAATATTTGCTTCTGATAAAAGGCTACGGGAAATCCGGAGGTGCTTTATCTGAGTAAACCCGGCAAGTTTGCGTGGGACTCGGCTACGAAGTCATTTTCGCAAAATGTGCCAAGGCGGTTCGCTATTCACTGGCGCGAACCGACTGCAATGCCGAAATTGCTGATCGCACATCGGCTGGACAAGCCGAAATCTGCGAGAGAATTTGCTCCTGGCTGGCGGTGAAAGGCACCTCTGTCAATTGTCATTCCACTTTACCTATGAGTTTACGGTTCTAGATTCCGCATGCCGTAAACTGGTCGTTTTTAGGAACACGATTGTAGCGTCGTCAAACGCTTGATTGTGCTGTACACACATTCCTCATCTACCCATTGCGTAAATCAAGTTACCGATTTCCCGTCACGTATGGACGGGGACGGGACTACCACTGGCCGCAAGATGGGCGACGCCAGAATCTCTACTGCCGGTGAAGGCCTAGCACGTCACGGCAAGCGGAGATTGTCGTGCGGGCTCTGCCGATGCGCAGCGGTTTGTCCGCCGCGATCAAATCGCTTACGACCAACATCTACGTTTCTCCGTTCTTGTTGAAACGATTGACCAACGCGGTCGATGCCAGTCTTACCAATGTCGCGGCAAACAGGCGAGCGACTAGTTTGTCCCAAACGCGCAGCCAACGCAAAACGTGGAGTGAACCGCACGCTGTCGCGTGGCGGCTGATGCGCAGACTGCGATTCTTGCAGACGGTCACATAGACACACCGGCAAAGCTGGCGGCTTACGCAAAACAGTTACTTCCCGATGGCGTAGAGGTACTTGTAAGATCGCACAAATAGTTGGTCACCCTCGATAGCGGGTGTGCTGCTGAATGCAGAATCATCACCGTCGAAGCCCGGATTGTGCTGCAGCAACTTGAATTCCGGACCTGCCTCGATGATGAAGCTCTCGCCGTTTCTCATGAATTGGACGATCTTGTTTCCAACAGCGACGGGCGACGAATAATCAACATTGGGAAACGTGGCCCCTTTCCCAAAGAGCTTTAGCCGTTCTCGATAGACATATTCGCCGGTCTTGGCGTCGGCCACGACGAACACTCCGGTTGACTGCCAATAGAGCCGTCCGTTCACCAAAACGGGAGTATCGATGGCCGATTGAATTGAAGTCTCCCAGATTTCAGACGCTTCGTTTTCGCCGCATTTAATCGCGATGGCTTGGCCAGGTCGTCCACCCATCAAGTACGCGTTTCCCTCGCTGGTCACAATGGAAGCACCGGTGGATTCTCCGAGTGGCGAGGGGTGTTCCCAGTTCTTCGTACCGCTGGCTGGGTCGACACAGACGATCTTCCCGGGGACTGCAAAAAGAATTTGATCGCCGGATGAATGCGGGACAACGGTTGGTGTCGACCAGCAGTTCGTAAACGCCTCGTCTTCAATTTTCCAGGCGATGGATCCGTCGGTCTTGTTCACTGCGATCAGTTTGTTTCCTAGAATGCCAGCGTTCACAACCACCAGATTGTCGACCAAAATTGGACTGGTTCCGTCGCCCCATCGAGCGGGATCGGATTTGGTTCCGACGCTCGTCTGCCATACTTGGTTTCCTTCCAAGTCAAAACAGAATAGCCCCGATTTGCCAAACAAGACGAAAATGTGATCCCCGTCTGTTGTGGGCGTGCTACTGGCGTATCCATGCTGTGTCATGAAGCCTTGGTAGGGCAGTTCCTGTTCGGTCGCTGGAACCGTTTTGCGCCACAGTTCTTTGCCGGTTTCGCGATCAAACGCGAGCAGATGCCTAGATAGATTTTCTTGCTTTCCAGGATTCTTCACATCAAGGCCATATCCGGAGTAGCAGGTCAGGAACACACGATCACCGCTGACAATTGGTGACGACGTACCCCGCCCCGGCAGTTCCGTTCGCCATCGCAGGTTTTTTTCTGATGACCACTCTGATGGAATATCTGCAGTTGCCGCCACGCCACTGCCGTTCGGCCCGCGAAAACGCGACCAAGACTCCGCGGAGAGCGAGGAGCTATTCAGGGCAATGGTCACAAGTAGCACCGCGAAAACAGTGGTCTTCATTTGAAATCCTTGGATTGCAGATAGTGGAATTACCGGGGGTCGAATTGGAGTCATTCTAGGCAGTCTGTCCTGGCGGGTCTCGCCCTGTCTTCACTCCTGAGGTATCTCCGGAAGCTCGGGTGGACCCGCCCCCACCCATGCGTTCGCGTCGGATCGCCTATCGGATTCAATGAACTGCGGAGAAAGTCAAAAAACTCTGAAACTGGTATACATCCATCGACGGCCACACCTCGATGCGGCACGCTCAAGGATAGCGGCATAAGACCTCGATGAGACGGCGCGCCGAGTTGAATAAGCAAGCGATTGAGGTCTTCAATCACTTCATTGAGCAGTCTCCAGGTAAGTACCCGCCGCCTGGGACTGCCTCTCCAAAGACCGTGACGCCCTGCCGAAGTCCTACGACCTTCCGGCCGAACGCTGGAGTCGCAAGCAGGTATCGGTGCACCAGCGGCTAGCCCGAAGACTGCATTTGCCGCAGTGCGATAGCAGGCGGTTTCGGCAAAACCAGCAGTGAACCGCACGCTATCGCGTGGCGGCTGGTGTGCGCGCTGTCATTTTTGCAAGCTGTGCTAACACGCTTGTTCGTCTGTACTTGCACAGTAATTCGTGAACCGGCGCGCAATATTCGGGCTTGCACCCGGTCGCTAACCTCCGATGCGACAGTGCCTAAGTCATTTGGGAACACGCGAGAGAACACAACAAACCACAACGACAAGCATCTGCATTGCCAATCAAATAATTTGTTTCTTCGCCGCCATGAACGACGTCTGTGTCGGGCTTTGGCACGAGCAACACCTTGTATCAACACTCGGCCGAGCTGATCAAATGAACTGCAAACCATTTGCAGTGTTAAGTCTCTCTTCTCAAAAATCCAAGTATCAATTCTTCGAAGAGAATTTCCTTGACATTGCCGGTTCAAGCGATAGAAAAGAACTCGCAGAACTGATAAGCGAGAAAGCTTCGGTACGCTGCTCGAGCTAGCGGTCGATTTGTACATTCGGAGTTGAATGTGAAGCGACTTGTTTTCTGGAAGAATTGCTTGGCGGCGTTCGTTGTGTTCTGCAGTTGCAGCGCCAGCCGGGCAGCCGACTACACGGTTGAAGAACTTTCTGCGGGCTACAGCGAGACGGTTACATCCATAGGAACGCTGTACGTCGAGTACGAAGAGCGTTTCACGGATGATGGTGGCCGCACCGCGTCTAAGTCCTGCGTTTATGCCAGAGACGGCATCAAGTGGCACTATGCGACAACTCCGAGTGCGGTGTCGGGCGAGCCAGCCGAAGAGACAGTGACCTGCTCAGACGGCAAGCAGGCATTTCTTTATTACTTGTCTTCAGATCCCACCGCCGGCGGCAAGATCGACTTCGGAACTCTCGAAATCCGAGATGATCGCCCCGAGCCACTAGTCAGCCCTGAATACGCGATTGGAGCGAAGGTTTCAGATCTTTCGAGGAGTTTTCCATCAAAGGGCTCGCTGGTCAAGCTGTTGAACGCTCAGCCACCGTTACCCATTCAGCAAGTTAGCGGAGCAAGCGGAAATGAGATAATCATCAATCCCATTGCCGTTACTGCCGGCTCGGCCGAAGTGGAGTATTCCATTCGAGCCAGATTGGATGCAGATCACGGGTTCTTGCCAACACTGCTGGTCGTCGAATTCTCCGAGAAATCGAAACTAGAGTTCCCCTCCCATCGCAATTGGTCGCTGGAATGGGACTGCCAACAGTTTCAGCAGTGCCTGGATCACGCAAGCGGAAAACAAGTCTGGTTCCCACGCAAGTGCCAGTTCACACAGAAGGGTCGTTCAGAATCAGACCCGGATGAAGTCAACCAGTCCAGCTATTCTCTTGAGGTGCTTACTGTTGAGATCAACAAAGATCTCGAGCCGGTCCTATTCAACCCTCACGTTCCCAGTGGGACAACGGTCGTCGACGTAACGGCCGAGGGTATGGGACGGGTTTCGATCAAGGGTGGCGCCCATGCCGTTGACTTGAGGGCACGACAGCTGGCCGCGAAAGCAGGAAGCTCTAGTGGACGTTTTCGCACTGTTTTTTTGGCGCTCAACTTCGTGTTGTTGGGTGCCGTGGTCACGTACTTTTTCTTCGCACGCAAGTGGCGTTCGGAGTAACCCAGTTACTTTTTCGGAGGAGCACACTGATGTCTTGGATCTCTAAGAATGCTATCGCTCTAGCGATTCCGGTGTTGTTGACTGGACTGGTCGCGTCACCGCGTGGCAACGAGGTGGGACTCGCCGAAGCCGCCAACATTCATGGACTGTGCACCCTTAGTTACGCGGAATGCTACGTGGCTGTTTCGCAGGGAGAAGGTTGCGCCACGGATTGCTTGGGAACCACCAAGTATTTGTGCTCTGCTACCGAATATAGGTGCGACTATTTCGCGTCCGGTCCGGAAGGATACGAGGCGTACGAATGTGCGACGTGCTCCAAACAGTGTCCCGGGTCCAAGGTTTCCTTCTGCACGCCAGGCACTGACTGCAAGGTAGGGTGTCAAGCGAACGCGTGTAACTCCACCACAAGATATATCTATGGCAGCACTCAGAGCACAGAAGCCGATTGCCCTGACGAATAGTAGTCCATTAAAGAGTTGGTCTTCGTGAAAGCTTTTGTTCGTAACGGGTGAGCGCGGCCGCCCGTTGCACGGGCTGTTGCATTCGCGCCTTGATGATGTCTGGTGAAAATGAAGTTGCTTGCGTTTGTTTTCCAATGCGTTTTAGTGTGGCTGGGTAGCTGCGCCGCGGTGCGTGGTGAAACACGGCCTTTTGATCGCTTTCAAGAACAGACGTTGGAGGTTGCCTCTGAGCGGGACGAACAAGAGCGATTGATTGGCAATTGTGGGGCCGTTGCCTTGCAGATCTCATCGCTGCTTTTGGAAGAGCCTGTCAGTTTTGATCACATCGAGAATTGTCTCGACGTGAAAGACGTTGAAAAGGGTTCATCACTCGCGGAGCTCGCAGAGGGTGCTGGTGTGTTGGGGTTCAAGCCGCTAGTTGCCAAGTGGCGCGCTCTACCACCCTCCTCCAGATCTCACCCAGCCATCCTGCCCGTCGTCACCGCGCGTGGCCCGCATTACGTGGTTTTGGCGGGCAGCGAGAATGGTAGTTTGCTCATCTTTGACTTCCCGCGCGGTGGTTGGGTCAAGCAATCCGTCTTCGAGCGTGACTATCGATGGGGTGGTTACGCCATGCATGTGACTCGCAGTCGTTTAGCATATGCCCGTCTGTGGCTGATAACTCACCAAAGAACTGCTTTGTTGGGTGCTGCTCTCTCGATCCTGGCCATTCTTTTGATTCGGAGATTGGCTTCGAAGTACAAGATCCTGGGGCTTTTGCGAGTAAGGAAACGGCAGGAGTTGAGTAATGCAGTCGCAGCGATGCTGGCAATGACAATTGTCGTGGCGGGCTGTACTCGAGACTCAACACCCGCGCAACTCGTTCACCTGACTCCCGCCAGCCTGATTGTCTCAAAGCAATCTGCGGGCTACACGGATGGCGAATGCCCAGTGGAGTTGCAAATTACCAACGACGGACCGGAGCCGCTCACTCTGATTCGAGTTGATTCGAGTTGTCAGTGTACGGCGGTCGAGCTGCCCACGAGTCGAGTCATCGAGCCGAACTCTTCGATGTCCGTTCCGGTGCAAGTCAGGGTGCCCGAATACGGCCATAGTCTGGCGACCGTGGTCGCGTTTGTGGGCAATGCCTCGGGAGGGTCAATGCGGCCCTTCAAGTCGGAAATTACGATGATCGGCGACGCGGACCCCGTCCCTCGAATCGTGTCGAGTTCCCGTCAGCTGGATCTTGATTTGGGACAGGCGGGCACGCAAGAACTATACGTGCGGACGAGAGAGCAATTGACGAGTCCTCGTTGGATTCGTGGATTGGGCGTAGCCCCACCCGACTCCGGCTTGGCAATCAAAGAGATTTCAGCCACAGACGCGCCTGTTCCTGGTCACAAGAACGAAATTGAGAGAACTTATCTGTTTGGACTCGCGGTTACGGACGAACAACTGGCACGTCAAGGGAAATTGCCCTTTCAATTCAAGCTCCCGGTACTGTCCAGTTGCGAAGAGGAACCCGTGTCGTCGATCGAAATCTCGGTCTTCGACAGCGAGCGACTCATGTGTTTCCCAGCTTTTGTCATGTTTGATGTCGATCGCGACTTATCTCCAGCTGGCTCAAAAAGGATTTGGGTTTCGCATGGCGCCTCAGTAAAAAGCGCTACAGATCTGGGCGTAGTCTCAACCAACGAATGGCTCCAGGCCGTGGCGACATCGACCGAGAATGCCGGGGAAGAATCCGCCAAAATCGGCTACGTCGACTTGACTTTGGCACCACTCACTGATGAAACAGCGCGTCCCAAAAAATCTCGTATCGAATTGCAAGCCACTGCGGGCGACGGTACGCGGCTGACCGGTTTCGTCGACGTGACGTTTCGAAGCCGTGACTCATCGTAAGTGGGCTACTTTCCGTGACATCGCTCTCTCAAACGACGGCATCAAACCGGCTTGCCACTCATTCCGACCGTCTCCGTTGTAACTTGAGCAGTTGATGACGGGCAGGCGCAAACCGCTTTGGCCAACGATTCTCGCCACGCTCTGCTGTGCGGTTCAGGCGATCTTGCTATGCGGCTTATCTTACGAGTACAGCCCCACGGAGGATGAGCCCGCCCATATCGCTTCAGGAATTACTCACTGGAGACATGGGACGTTTGATGCGTACCGCGTTAATCCACCTCTCGTGAGAATGTTGGCCACGCTTCCAATCCTCCCGCTCCAGCCATCACTCGAATATTCAAGCCGCCTCGGCGAAACACCCTATTCGCGAAATGAGTTCGTTCTGGGACGCATGTTTTTGTTCGAGAACGCGTCCGAGATACGCCAACTCGTTTTTCTGTCTCGACTGACCTGCATCCCCTTCGTTCTTCTCGGCGGCGTGGTGTGCTACCTATGGGGCTCCAAGCTATATGGGCCTGCCGCTGGTCTCTTCTCAATGGTCATGTGGACGGTCTGCCCCAACATCCTGGGCCACGGCTGTTTGGTAACGACAGATGTCGCGGCGGCTTCGACGGGCGTATTTGCGTCGTATGCCTTTTGGCTCTGGACCACAACCTTGGAGTGGAAGCAGTGTTATGTGGCGGGGGTCGGCCTAGCATTGGCAATGCTGACTAAGTCTATCTGGATCATCCTCATTCCGCTCTGGCTTCTTGTAGGCGGTGCAATTCTCTTGCAGCGGTACTTTTCTGTGCCGACATCGGATTCGATGCGAGACACACCGTCGAGCCGTCGAGCCGCGCCCAACCCCAAAATCGTGTTTGCTCAAATCTGCACGGTGATTGCATGCGGCGTTTTTCTTCTGAATGCCGGCTATGGTTTTGAGAAGTCACTACGACCGCTTGGTCAGTTTCAGTTCATCAGTGAGACACTTGGCGGTATCGATGCTCACAGGGTGCCAGGCAACATCCTGGCATTTAATCCCGTGAGCTGGATTCCTTGTCCCTTCCCCGCCAATTTCCTGCAGGGCATTGATACTCAAAAGTATGATTTCGAACGCGGCAAGCTGGCCTACTTGAACGGCGAGTTCCAGCGTGGTGGTTGGTGGTATTACTATTTGTTTGCCTTTGCTGTGAAGGCGCCTGCTGGCTACGTGCTGGCGGTGTTGCTGCGCTGCTGCCAATCCGGGGTTTCCTTCGGCAAAATCGGCCTCCGGTTCATCTCCGAAGGACGTGAGCAATCATCGCTCAGGCTGTCGCGCAGATTCAGCGTGGCGACGTCATGGATCACTCAGTGGTTCCACCTTTTTTTGTTCCTCGTCGTCATCAGCCTCGTTAGTTCTCAGACCGGGATCAATCAGGGAATTCGCTATCTAATTCCGGCCTTTCCGTTTCTTTACATCTGGGTGGGAGGCCTGGTGAAGCCAAAAACAGCCTGTTCCGTCTGTCAGCCCGTTGCTGCTGGGAGATGACGTCGTGCCGAATCGCAATGTGCTGTTCCGATACATCATGGCCACGATTGCGTTGTCGCTCCTGGCACTTGGAACGGTGGAGTCACTTGTGCGTTACCCATGCAGCCTGTCCTTCTTCAACACCTTCATCGGTGGCCCTATCAATGGCCCGCATCACTTGCTTCATTCAAACGTGGACTGGGGCCAAGACCATTATCGAATGGCGGAGTGGTGTGCCAACCACGAGCATGCCAAGCCTTTTTCTTACCTCTACTTCGGCCTGATTGATCGCGAGTCCATGGGGATCCACTTCAAAGGCGTGGCCGCATCTGATGATGCCAGCGGGGCGGTGTCTCTTCCCGAGGGTTGGTATGCCGTTAGCGTGACTGAACTCCGCCGAGCTCATTTGGTTGCCGACGGAAACAACGCCATCGAATGGCTCCGTGATCAGGCCCCAGTCGACCGCATTGGTTACTCGATTCTGGTTTTTCACGTTGCCGAGGATAAGTAGTTCGATCCTCACTCAACATCACGTTGGTTGAAGACTGTGTCCGTTCGCCATTGGCTTCCCCGGCTGCGAATTCGCAAAGCTTGCTGTTCAACGACCTGAAGCGGCTCGTTGACCGACGGAAATCTGAGTCGTCACTTGGGCGTTTTGAGCGACGCAGATTTGGTGGAAACCTGGAAAGGGAACACCGGTTCACGCCCCCAGACCATGCACTGGTTCACTTCGTTGGGACGGCAGCGATTCACCAAGTACATCGCTGTCCTGGAGGGAATCGTCACTGACGCGCAAGCTCAAGTAATCACTTAAGAGACACCGCCTAGGCATTGGCCCGACGACGATAGAAGCCGAGCATCGATACAACGCTGGCCAGTAAGAGAGCAGAACTGGGTTCGGGAATAGCCGCCAACGAGATCTGTAGGACAAAGTTACCACCATCGATGGATTCGGTGAAGGTTCCGGTTTGAACAAACAGGGTATCGAAGGTCTCGCCGTCTTCGAGTGTAAAGGTACCGCTGCCTTCCCAGGAAAGGACATCTCCGATAGTGAGCGCCGGGTAATCAACGGAAGCCGTAGGATCCAGTTCGACATCGTCGCCACCCGAGGAGTTGGAGCCATCCAGGTCGATGGTATTCAGCACAGCAAACTCAACTCCATTCCGGCGATAAGAGATGCCTCCGCCCGTCAGTGCCAGATCGTCGTTCATCGATGTGTCCATGCCATTCCTGAGGAAGTTCCCCAGGTTCTCATCAAAGTCGTCGTTCCAGATTCCAGCAACTGGGGCACGAGAAACACCCGAGTTGTCATCGGCGATGGTGGCAATCCCGATGGTGACCGAGTCCGAGGCGGTGTATTGGACAACGTTGCTGCCAACGGTCCCTTGGAGTGCCAGGATCAGATCGGCATGCGCCCGACTTGCGGTTCCTAGGAGTAGCAATGCAAGAACGGCGGGAATCATCGAAGACTTCATGATGCAACTCAGTACAAAAACTAAATCTTGCTGGTGATGTCGGCTATTTCGACGGGCGACAAAACGGACGGGCCTTTATTGTCTTTCGAACTAGACCAAACGCAAGATTTCTGCGCGTTATCTTTGGGAAATCTCAGCGGTATTCCGCTGATTGTCGGGCACCTCCCAGAGGGGTGTAGGCTACTGAATGCGGCATTGCACAAGGTCCTTGCTAGCCGCCTCACGGTCGAGACGGGAAAATCCCTTGAGTGGCGATGATGTAATTTGTCGCCAAATAGGGTTGTTCGTTGGGCATGGCAGTGCCGTTTCCAGCGTAGAAGATCTGGCCATCGATGCTGACTTTCAATGACTCGGCATGCAAGGCAGTTGTGGGCGTCGTTTTGGCATACAGAGGTTCGCTGGTTCCACCCAGCATGTTGTCGGTTGGGTCGTCTTGCATTGCAATCGTTGAGATGGTGCCGACCTGAATGCTAAACTTCGAAAACGAGAAGCCATGGTTGTGAGACGGCAGGTGTGCCACATTCAGAGAAGTAGAAGACGTTCCTCCCTGCTCTCCCAGTGTTTTGGGTTGCAAGTTTGGACCCGCTCCTGCATGAATGGGAATGCGGCTACGCAAGTCAGGCAGATTGAATTTGCCAGTTTTTTGGTCACCGCCATAGGTGAAATTTAGAACCGCGAACAAGGCCGAATGCGAGTTGATGTCCAGCGACTGGCCGTCGCACAGGGCCCAACCTCGAGGCGCATAGTTGCCGCCGAACAGAACGATTTGTCCAATAAAGGGTTCCATGGTGCGATGCTCCTGTTTGGGTTGGCCGTCGTCGCCGGAATCTTCTGTGGCCAGTACCGCGGGCTCAGCTAGAGGCCCTGGCAACATCTTGCTGCGGAATCTTCGGCCACACGATTGTGCTTAGCATAGCCTGCATCTGACATTCGCCGTTTATGCGTCTTGAGCCGCGAAGGTCTCCGCCGCTTCTAACAACTCATCCACACTCATGTCCTCAGGGGCTTTGTCGCCGAACTCAGGTACAGAAGAAAATGGTGGGAGTGGACCTTGCGCACAGATCATGTAATTTAATACGAGATAAGGCTGCATGTTCGGTACCGGTTGGCCGGATCCCGTGTTAGCGATGTCTCCCACGTAGCTGCCGGCGACCGTTCCAGGATGTAAGCTGCTGGCGGCGATATTGTTGAGATAGATTTTCGCTTTGGACAGTGCCCTGTCTTTGGGGTCGGACTCATCTCCTTGCTCAGTAGACGCATTGATTGTGGCCGTGACGTCAACTCGAGTGCTATGCTTGTGGTGAGCCAGGTGTTTCTCCTTGAGCGGGACGGATTCCTGCCCACCCTGCTGGCCCAGTGTTTTGGGCTGCAGTCCCGGGCCTGCTCCGGAGTGCATTGCGGCGCGGCCACGCAGGTCGGGTATCTTGAACTTGTGGTCTTTGGGAGAACCACCATAGATAAATTGAGTCACGATGAACAAGTATGGATACTGCTGAACGCTTAGCAGTTGGCCATCGCACAGCAACCAACCACGCGGCGCAAATGATCCAGCAAAGAGCGAGATTTGTCCTATATAACCTGGCATCGCGAGCCACTCCTCAAATGTATTTGATCTCAAATCAGGTTCATCAAGCGCGACTGGGGTAAGGCCCTTCAATGGCGATCAGGTAGTTGACGACCAGATAAGGTTGTTCGTTGGTGAACGCTTGGCCTCCGCCTGTAAAACCGACTTCGCCTTGAGCTTCAACAAAGGCCGCGTTCTTGGCGAGGGGCGTACCAGGCGTGTTCTCAGAATAGGGCTCGACATCGGATGCATCTGCCAGCGATGCACCGTCGGGCAGGGTCAGATCCGCTTCCTCCGTGGTTCCCATCAGGGCGAAAGGTGGATTCTCTTGAAACGTCAGGTTGTGCGTATGCGCAGGCATGTTGGAAACGGACATCTCGCGAGTTTCGACGCCACCCATTTCGCCCAGATGTTTGGGCTGCAAGTTTGGCGGCTGATCTTGCCCGGTGTGAACCACGACACGACCACGTAGCTTCGGTAGTCCGAACGTGATGCGGCCGTCTCCTCCGTAGTAAGTCCCAAGAATAGAAAACAGAGCTGAATGCGATGCAATGTCCAGTAGATCGCCGTTGCATAGCATCCACCCCTTGGGTACGCGAGTGCCACTCCATGGTTCAATCTGTCCCATGAAGAATGGTTCCATAATGTCCATCGGCTGTATCCTGAACTACAAGTTCCACCGTTGATGAGGCGCTCTAGCGAACGTCCGGGCGCACCGTCTTTACTGGTAGGCACGGCCTCACTCTCCGTGCGACCCGCACTAGCGGTGAGTGAACGGGCTACAAATTGCGGGTGCCTACAGACCTATGCCCATCGGTTTCGCGATTGCGACAACGCGACGCGTCCTTTTCCCAGAGTTTTTTCAGCGACTCAACTGGCGTGGGAGTAGAACTTCAGAGAATCGACTCATGAGACGGTTACGGAGCACTACGGGGTTTGGCCGTCCGCCATCTCGATCCAGATCCGGCGAATACGCTCTATTTTCCGCTGCACCGTACGTCGGGAGAAACCGACGTGCTGGGCGATTTCGTCGTCACCATAACCTTCAATCTTCAGCTGCCCGATGCGGTGTAGCAGCGGATCTTGCAGAGCACCGAACAGTTTTTCACAAGTGTCGACGAATTCCGCACTGAACTCCGGTGTCGGTTCGCGCGACGGCAAGTCGACGTGCGGAGGCGCATCGTTGGCCGGCTGAAACACACTGTCTGTTGCTGTGCGTCCGATGTCTCGACACGCCTGCCGATCGTATCGATGCCGGTGGCTGACCTTGCGCGAGGTAATCACCACCAGCAAACGCCACAGACTTTCTCGGTCGGATAGATTGGGGAATCTGCCGTTCGTAATCCCGGCACACAAGCTGTGAAACGCGCTTTGTGCGGCATCTTCTTCGTCATAGACACGCCGTGTCGCGGGAGTTAGCTTCTTCCGTGCGACATCGCAGAGACGTGAGACGAAGTGTTGCCAGATTTTTTCGGCGGCCGCCGGCTCGCCGCGTTTCAACTCGTCAATCCAGAGGCTAACGGGGGAATCGTCAATCATAGAGAGGAGCTCACGCTGCCATTGGCGGATCGAAGGCCACTCTCCTCGCCGTTGCACCAATCGAATCCTCTATCTTATCATCATTGCACGCGATGGGCCATCATTGAAGAAACACGCACGGTTGAAAATGTTGGCCGCTACGGCAGGTCGCTGAACTAGCAGCAATTCTGGCCGGAAGTCGTTCATGGTCTGCTTGCAGGCGAATTAGTATTGCTCATTGCGTTTGGTGATGTTGGAGCTCGGAAACCATCCCGAGTGTGAGAATGGGCATGTACAACGAACTTTCCAACAGCCAGCTGGAGATCCTCGACTCGATCTGCGAGCGATTTGAGGAAGCGATGCACGACGGTGCTTCCACGGAGCCGTTAGAAGTCTGGATTGAGCAGGCGCCCAGTTCGCTGCAAGACGTGTTGTTAAGCGAATTGATCGCCATCCAGTATGTTGGGCAACCGGATACTGCGCTGCAGAGTGCCGAACGTCAATGTCTCAAACGTTTTCCCAGATCTCACGAAGTCGTTACAACAGCCTTTCAAGAGCTCCGAGTGGAATCGGAGCGGAGCGACAAAATACACTTAGATGCACCTGATGCAACTCATCCACTACCCGAGAAGATTGCTGGTTTTCAGATTGAGCGCGAAATTGGGCGCGGTGGGATGGGTGTCGTCTACTTGGCCGAGGATCTGCGTCTCAAGCGTACGGTGGCTGTTAAAGTCTTGCATGCGGCCAGCTATGCATCCCAGCTAGTCAAGCAGCGTTTTCTCCAAGAAGCAGAGACGGCCGCTCGCTTGCAACTGGAAAACGTAGTACGTGTCTACGAGGCGGGTGAGCACGACGGTTTTCCGTACATGGCGATGGAGTACGTAGACGGGACCGACCTAGGCAGCTTTCTGGGTGGGCAGCCACTTCCTCCCAAACAGGCTGCTGCTTGCCTCAAGCAGCTGGCATTGGCAATGCATGAAGCACACCAACAAGGGATTGTGCATCGTGATTTGAAGCCAGGCAACATCTTGATCCAGACGAAGCCGATGCTTGCATCGGCGTCATCAGCCAGCAATATATCCGGAGATGGTTTTTCAAGTTCGATCGTGTTTCCGGATCGAGCGGAGTCGGCCATCCTGAAAATTTCGGATTTTGGCTTGGCCAAAGACGTTTCCGCAGGCTCGAATCTGACGGTAACTGGTGCCGTGCTTGGAACGCCGCAGTTTATGTCACCCGAACAAGCCGATGGAAAGAACCGAGAGACGGGACCAACCACCGACGTGTATGCACTGGGGGCCATCCTCTATTTCTTGTTGACTGGCCGTCCACCGTTTCTCGAATCGACTCCAGTAGCCACTCTACTGGCGGTGCAACGCGACGAAGTGTTGCCACCACGCGCATTGGTCGCCAACATTCCTCAAGACGTGGAAACGATTTGCTTGCGATGTTTGCAGAAACGTCCTGAACGCCGTTTTCCGAGCGCTCTGCTATTGGCGGAGGAATTGGAACGCTTCCTTTCCAATCAACCGATTCTTTCCAGGCCGATTGGCCGTCTACAGCGCGGCTGGCGTTGGTGCCAAAACAACGCTACGGTGGCGTCACTTGTCGCGTGCGTGTTCGGGGTCATGGCCCTTGGAATCGCAACAACCACGTGGAAGTGGCGTGAATCCACGAACTCCAATCGTACTCTGTTAGTTACCCAAGGCGCCTTGAAGAAGGAAACGGTGGCGGCGCGCCAAGCGACTGAAAAAGCGCAGGCTGCCGACGGGATTGCACGTCGAGAACGGGACAACTCGCGCTTGCGTGAATCGGCGTTGACCTTGGAAAAAGGGCTGGAGTATGCGGAGTCAGGTGAGGTTAATATTGGCTTGGCGTGGATGCTAAATGCTCTCCAGTCGTTGCCTGTGGCAAGTGAGTACCAATCCACGAACCTGCGGCGACGCATCGACGCAATGGAACGCGTGATTCGAACCAACCTGAATGCCTGGGCGCCCTACGCGATCGAACGTCTGCTGGTCCACGACCACCAATTGTTTCTAGACAATCAGCGAGAAGTCTTACTGAAGATAGATGGCAGCTCCGTACTGGAGTGGGACCTGGCGATGAGAGAAACGCCAAAGCACGTCGTCGAGCTACCACACGAACCACTGCGCGTGTGGTTCGATCGCCAGCAACAGTACTTGGTTTCGCTTGCCAAACTTCCGCGCGGCTCCAGCTGGCGAAGCGAGATGCATGCTTGGAACACCAAAACAGGCAAACTTATCGGAGAGATCAATCGATTCCCCGGCCTGCCTGAGAGAGTAGATTGCCTTATTGCCAATAGAGGGCGTGTTCTGACTCGACTGGAGTCGTTCGTTCACGTATGGGATCTTAAAGCCGGACAACACATCGCAGGACCAGGGAGCTTTTGGGGTAAGACCCTTTGTCTACTCGATGATGGCGAATTTTTCTCGGACAGTCAGTCGATTTGGAACACTGATACCTTAGACGAGATCGACCCGCAGGATCAGCGACCGCATCACTTTGGTCGCATCCATGCACCGGAAACGCGCAGCCGAATCCAACTGGAAGCTCTGCGTGAAGGTGACCAACAGCCGCCGCTCGAGTTGGTGGATGTTCCGACAGGTGCCGTGATTTGCTCGTTGGACGAATGGAGGTCGCAGGAGCTGTCGCTTCAGCGTCAGGGTGAGCTGGTGTTAGTGGAGGAAAAAGGCAAAGCTGGGTCTTTGATAAACCCAGTCAACGGGCAGCGTGTTCTCCGGCTTCCGCCACGCATCGACTATCAACAGCTCAGTCGTACTGGGCAAGTGACCGTGACTGCCGATGGTATGTATCGACTACCGGAGCGTCTGCCACCTCAAGTCGACGATGATCGAATCGGCCGTTTTTCGGCACGTCTGCCACCTGTCCCTCGAGATCAAATACACGCTACGTTCTCACCATCAGGCGAACTGGCAGTCGTTCCCAGTGGTGAAAACTTGCTGGTCCTTAGCCGTGCGACGGGTTCAGGAGTGTGCCGCCCTCTCATCCAGCCTTACATGCTGCAACGATTTGCAATTAGTCACGACGATTCCATGATTGCCACAGCCATTGACCACACCACTGGGATTGGTGGAACCGTGGTCCTGTGGAACGCGGCAAGTGGCCAAGTCGCGACCGAACCCATAGTGCATACCGGAACCATCGGTGCCGTTTCATTTCTTCCCGACGATCAGACCTTAGTCGTTGGTGATCAACACGGAAACATTCGGTTCTGGGACGTCAGAAACGCAACAGAAACGCGTCCTGCCCTACACGTTGACGGCGTGCCATGGTCGTTTCAAATCAAAGAGAGCCAATTGTGGGTCGGAACTTCGAGAGAAGCAGCGGGGCAATCGTCGGTAACCATTTTGGATCTTCGTGACAGTGCGACACCGCCTATCGTAGTGCCCTGCGACTCGGTTCGAGTGGTGCTCGGCAACTTCGTCAGCGACGGCGGCGAATTGTTAGCGCTGGCGGATCACTCGTTCTACTTGCTAGATGATGCCACAGGCACGCGGCGCCTGGTGTGGCAGACCGGGGTGGACCAACGCATTCGTCTATGGGCCCAACAAAGAAACTTGGTGGCTGCTTGCACACAGGCTAGTGAAGTCTCCGTCTTTGATCTCGCAGAACGTCGCCTCGTCGGCCCACCGATTCGTTCCGATGATGAAATCGTTGCACTGGCTTTCGGCCACCAGGGCAGTGTGTTGGCTACGGCATCGGCGCGCGGCCAAGTGCAGTTCCGTGATGTTCAAACCGGGGTTGCGCTTGGCCCTCTGCTGAACGTCAATCAACCGATCGCGGGTTTGCACTTTGATAAGAGTTCGAACCAGTTTTCCATGGTGGCCACAAATGGCTTGGTGTTGCACTGGAGCATTGCTGACCCCATCGAGGGCGGCGTGGATGTGATCGGTCGTCAGGTGAATCGACTGAGTGGCTATCAAGTCAATTCGTCCTTGCAGCTGCAAACTCTCTCTCCTGACCATTGGCCTTCGGTGGATTCGCTCTCTGAAAAGCCAGCGACCGGCGAGAGCAATCGAATGTTTGGTCCTTTGCCATCGCCGAATCAACAGACACTGGAGCGATTGACGGTTCTTAATTGTGCTGAAACTGGCAACTTCCCAGCCGCCTTCAATAAACTGAGCCAGTGGGATCAGGGCTGGGACGCTCAGTGGTTTGAGTTGGTGGTGGCAATCATCAGCGACCAATTCTCCCATGCGGATGCAGTCCTTCAGCAACTGCGTCAAGCGAACGGAAATGAACCAGCCAAGCGTCTGAGTGGCAACCTGTTTCAGTTGGGACTCTTGTGTACCAAAGAGAAACAGTGGCAGCGAGCCAAATGGTGCTGGGGGCAGTTGTCCAAGCTCGATCCGGATGACTGGGCGGTGACTAGGGAACTCGCTTCCGCGGTATCGGCCTTGACCGGCAGCGAACAAAGTGAACCGCTGTGGAATCGAGCCGGAGAAATTTGCAATGACCCAGTCTGGCTACCTTGGTTTGCCGGGCTCGAATTTCGAAGAAAAAAACTGGAGAGAGCCGCTACGTTTTACCGTAGATTCTTCGAAACGCATTGCTTTGACATCAATCACGCGAAACGGTTTGCTCAGCTGTTGCTAACCCTTGGCGCGGACGAAGAGTATGGGCGTTTTATCAAGCAACGTCTAAAGGATTGGGTGCCAATTCATCGCCAATATGACTTCCATGACAACCGTCGCCACATTTGGCTATCCTGTTTGGGCCCCATTGATCCAGAAGATCAGCAACGTGTACTGCAGCTTGCCCAGCATATAGCACAGACAGAAGAATCGGAGCAGATGACGCCCGTGGTGCGGTCCACATTCGCTGTTGCGTTGCTGCGGGCCGGCAAACTTGAAGCGGCCATCGAACTGCTTCACAATCGTCCTGAGACCTCAGCGGACGCCTATGCTTTCGAACAAGATGTCATCCTGGCCAGGGCCCATTTCGGACTTGGACGAAAGTCCGCAGCGCGGCAGATTTTCCAAAGCATCGGTGTTCCGACGGACGTTTCGGCACCCTATCCACGCGAAGCGACCTGGTTGTATTTGGAACTGCAAGCGTTGCTGGGTGAGCGCTAGACTGTCAGTGCCAGTTGAGAACTACGCCAAGACATGATATCCCTACCGTTACTTGGTTTGGGTGAGAGACCGATTTGTGTGGCCGTCGGGAGCGCTCTCCGGCAGCATTGCTGACGAGCCGATTTTCGAAATGACTCTACTGTTCGCTGGTGCTGAAGAAATGAAACGACTAGTCACTTTGCTCTTGTTGATCTCCGGATCGCTGGCCACGGCTGACGATCGTCCTAACTTCGTGATCATCATGGTTGACGACATGGGGTATGCGGGCGTCAGCTGTTTTGGAAATCCGTATTTCAACACGCCTGAAATCGATCGTCTCGCCGCCGAAGGTATGCGGCTCACCGATTTCCACTCTTCGGGTACCGTCTGTTCGCCAACTCGGACCGGTTTGCTAACCGGTCGATATCAGCAGCGGGCCGGGATCGAAGCTGTGATCCATCCGCAGCACGATCATCCGGAACATCGGAAAGGACTGCAAGAAGTCGAAGTGACGTTTGCCGAGAGGCTGCAGTCGGAGGGGTATGCCACGGCCTTGATCGGCAAGTGGCATCAAGGCTACGTCCACAACTCGGAAGTCTATCATCCCCAGAACCATGGATTTGATGAGTTCATCGGCTACCACAGTGGCAACATCGATTTTATCAGTCACGTGGGTGACCACGGCGAACATGACTGGTGGCATGGACGCCAACAAACAGAAGAGACAGGGTACGTCACCGATCTGATCAATCAGTATGCGATCAATTTCATCGAGCGAAATCGCGAAAGGCCGTTCTGTCTGTACATTCCGCATCTGGCAATCCACAACCCGGTGCAGGTGCGCGGCGATCCGGTGCGCAGAACCGAAGAGGATGGTTGGGACCGCTGGAAACCTGCAGACTTCGAAGAACGTATTGATAAGTATCGCGGCATGACGCTGCCCATCGACGAAGGTGTCGGGCAGATTCGCGACAAACTGGTGAGCCTCGGAATTGATCGCAAGACCGTGGTGCTGTTTTTTTCCGACAACGGTGCGGCAGCCTACGACTTCCCCAGCGGCAGTCCTGAATTGCGAGGTAACAAAGGCAGCGTCTACGAGGGTGGCCACAAAGTACCCTGTATCGCCTGGTGGCCCGGCAGAATTGCGGCGGGGAGCGAAAGCGATTCACCGACCATCTCGATCGATGTGATGCCCACGTTGTTGTCTCTTGCCGGTTTGGAACCACATACAGATCGACCGATGGACGGAATCGATCTATCGCAGCTTCTTCTACACGGCGAGGTCCCCAACGATCGCTCGCTGTTCTGGGCCTCGCTAGGCAACAACGGCGCTCGCGCGGAAGCGATGCGCGACGGAAAGTGGAAACTGGTGGTACATCATCCCAAGGCTCGCCAGGGCAGCTTTGAGAACGAGCAGCTTGAACTATACCGACTCGATCAAGACCCATCCGAAAAGATGGACCTTGCTGCCGAGCAACCTGAGCGGGCGGCCGACATGCTCAGAAGACTCAAGTCGTGGTACGCCGATACGCAGCGTACCGCCACACCACAGCTTGGAGGCTGGCCGCGTTGAACCCGCAGCGCACACACCAACGACGACCAATTCGTCACTGCCAACGCAGTCTCGTGCCAGCGCAGTGTTGTCGATGACTCACATACGGAAGCGCGTCACAGGCGACGATCGATGCCTGTCCCAGCTCACGCTACGGCGACCGAGAAATCGGGGTGAGTATCAACAACCAGTCTTCGTTCGGCGTTTCCGATGGTGGATTGTACGTTGATTGCTCACCCAAACGTCCTGATTCTGCTGAATTGCGATAGGTGCCGTTTCGTGGGTTGAACCATTTCACGGAGTACCTGTCATGCTTCGTCTTGGCAGCGTTGATCGCCACTGGACGAGCGCTCGTGCAGTAGACAAGGATTTGCCCAGTATCCGATATTGCTGCTTGTTGATGGCTGTCGATATCGTCTGGGCTAGTGGTCAAAAGGGTGTTGCTGGGTTCCCAAGCGGAATTGGCGTGAAGTCTCTCGAACAGGTTGCGTACATGAATCATATCGCCCGCTCCCTCAAACTTCAGCGCCTCGCGCCAGGTGTATTTAAACCATTCCTCGACGATGTGGTTGTCGTCTTCGGTTGCGAATTGCCAGACGCCGTTGGCGCCATACGTGAAGCCAAATCCTCCTGCTAGGAGCGACCAGTAGGCGCGACGGCGAACATGCGAGGCAGCGAATTCGCCGTTGTCAAAATCGTGCTTGATAGGATGGCCTTCATAGCACGGTTCAGATTCGATCGTAGGCTTGATGGGCGACTTGGCATAGTCGGCTGCAATGCGTTCGAAGTTGCGATTGCCAAGGGCGTGACCCGACTGAATCATGTTGAAGTCGAGCCACGGTTTATCGTGATAGAACTCCGCCGTGGAAGTTGCCGGAGGTCGGTAGGTGCCGCCTTTGGGGTGAAAGCTGATGAGAATGCCATTGGGATCTCCGTCGCCATAGCCTTCCGTGAGTCCTTCCGCCAATGCGTCGTACACGTCATGCTGAGCGGGCCACGTGTCGCCCCCTAAGATCCAAATGATGTTGCGGTATGCTTGGTAGCGCTCGCCAAGCTTCTTCGCGTACACTTTGGCGACCTGCGGGCGATCAGTAAAGATCTTGTCAACCTCTGCGCCATGACGTTCTTCGATGTACGTGCGGGCCCAACACGGAAGCAAGGCGATGACCATGTCGCGCTTCACGATCTCTTCGATCACAAAGTCCACGTGCTGCCAATAAGCTTCGTTCCACTTCGCTGGATCACGATCGATAAACGCCGTGTTGCCGTATCGGTTCTTATCGTCCGCGGCCCAAGCTAGCACGTTGGCTTGAATAACCGTGAATCCCTGTCGCTTTCGTGTGTCGAGGTACTCGCGAACTTCTTCTCGATTCAGATTTGCAAAGAGCGTCCAAGCAGTGTCCCCCAGCCAGAAAAACGGCTCGCCGTTCGCCTGTTCGAGGCGTCGACCGTCCTTCGATACTTGAAGCGAGCCCCCGATATCGGCCGCATTCAAAGTCGGACTACCTAGTCCTGATACACCAACTAGGTAAATTGCCAGTCCCAACCAACAGCCTGCTGTTCTCACGTTTCTAGTGCCCCAAGAATTAGTACGCGTTGATCGCGGCGAGCAAATTCATCATCGTCAAGCAAGTTGCGCGAAGGCTTTGATGCCGACGAGAAAAACGAACTGCCTATCTTAAGGAACAAGTGGCGATTTTTCAGACGGCACTGCAAGATTTGCATTCGATATGCAAGCCACATACGAAATCCAACCCTTTCCCGATTGCGTAGAATTACATATCGGATCGGAGATACACTCGGTCACCATCGATAGGTCGGGAGAGTGCTGCCGACTCAGAATAACCTCCGTCGAACCTGTGCTCGGCAAACAACGAAGGTGGAAGATCATGTTCATTCAGTCGTCGCTGGATGAAATAGTTGATTCGGTTGATCTTTAGGTTGGGCACTCGTGCCCGATTTTCTGTAAGATCGAGTCGGGCAGGAGCTCGCATCCTAAGGAAACACGCCGGTAACTTTGGGCATTCGAACACGGCTCCCGCTTCTGTGATGCACTTGGTTCTAGGAGCCAAAATCCTGGTTAATGTCCACGAGACCGAATCTGAATTAGGAGACACCCATGCCAACGATTCGAGAGATTGCTGGCCTCCCGAACACCCCAGCGCCATTGAGTGAATCAGCGCTGATCATAATTGATTGCCAGAATACTTATCGCGAAGGAGTTATGCAGCTCGACGGCGTCGAAGAGGCTCTTACACATGCCCGCGAACTGCTCCAGAGGGCGAGAAAGGCGGGAGTTCCGATCTTTCATATTCAGCATGACGCTGGCGAGGGATCTCCCTATGACATCACCGCAACCAACGGACAGATTGCCGACGTCGTCGCGCCGTTGGAATCCGAATCGGTCATCGTCAAAAATTTTCCCAGTTCATTCGCTTCCACGGATCTTGACGACCAACTCAAATCGGCTGGATGCAAGAACTTGGTCCTGGCCGGGTTCATGAGCCACATGTGCGTCAGCTCCACCGCGCGCGGCGGATTCGATCGTGGCTACGCAGTCAGCGTCGTCGAAAATACGACCGCCACTCGGGAGCTGCCCGATGGCAAGGGTGGTACGATTTCTGCAACTGATGTTCAACGATCCAGTCTTCGCGAGCTGGCCGATTTAGTGGCGGTGATCGTCGACGACGCCGACGCCATTCCTGAATAACCTTTGCTGTAACATCGCCGGATCGACAAAATAGCGCGATTGCTGGGATGGAGTTGCATGTGGCAGGCGGTGACCGCTTTTGGGCCGCTGCTACTGCGAGTTTCCAGTCCTCGAAGTTTCCGGTTGAGGATTGATCTATCAAGCCAAATTGCTAACCACGGGAGCCGCGCGATGAAGTCGAGAACTTGTACCACAATTCTGTTAGCTTTTTGGTCGACTGCCGGAGTTGTCTTCGCCCAGGACTATGCCGAACGCTTCGATCGGCTCGACCGCAACTCCGACGGTGTCGTGACGGCGGAAGAGACGCGAAACGCAAAGTGGTTTACCCGACTGCTGCCAAGACTCGATCGAAACGACGACGGCAAGCTTCAAAAATCGGAGCTGGACCGCCTTGGTGACCTACGTCCCGCGCGCGGCGCGGGACAAAACGATGAGCAGTTGGTGTTGCCGAAGTTGCCAAAGCATCGAGTCATCCGCGATATCCCCTACCACAGCGTCGCAGGCGTTGATCCCAACCTGCTAAGTCTTGATCTCTACGTGCCAAGTGGCGAAGCGCCAAAAGCCGGGCGTCCCGTACTCATCATGATTCATGGTGGTGGCTGGCGACGAGGGGACAAGGCCAGCGCGACGGTTGTAGGCGCGAAGATGCGACACTTCGTGGGTGAAGGTTACGTTTTTGCATCGATTAACTATCGACTCTCCCCAGAAGCGGCTGGTTCCGATGGAGTCCAACACCCGACTCACGCCGAAGACTGTGCGCGTGCGATCGCATTTCTGCATGACAATGTCAGTGAACATGGCGGCGATCCGAATCGAATCCACTTGATGGGACACTCGGCAGGTGCCCACTTGGCGGGCATCGTTGGCACCAACGAACGATTCCTGGCCGCATATGACAAAGAACTGTCCGTCATCAAGACGAATGTACTGCTGGATACAGCGGCGCTCGATATTCCGGGCTACTTGAAATCGATCGACGGTCGTGGAATGACTCAGCTTTACCAGAACGCCTTCGGCAGAGATCCCAAGAACTGGATCGACGCGTCGCCGATGCAAAACATTGGTCCGGGCAAGGCGATTCCTCCGACGCTGCTATTTTTTGGTGGCGAACGCATGCTTCTGCACGAGATTGGACCCGCGTTTTCCAAGGCACTTGTCGCTGCAGGAGCACCCGCGCGGGCCATTGATACGGTCGACCTAGATCATGGCCAGATCAACGCAAACGTCGGCATGATCGGTGATCCAATGACGGAGCTCATCATGCGGCTGCATGCCGGCGAGGATCCCACGAAGTTTCCAGCAGTGCTGCCAGGCAAAAGAGACCCGAAGAGGGTCGGCCAATGATGCCTCATCCACATACTCGTCTCTCCGCGGTTGCCTGTGTGATGTGGAAGGCAAGAGGCCATCGTGAAGTCGACGTAGCACTTTGAAGCATCGGACAGCAAAGTGCGATTGGCGGGAATCAATGAAAGTCGCGGGACTTTTGTAGTAGCTTAGCGAGCTGTTGATTCAGGTCGCTGAGATGCTGGACGATGATGTGGGTCACTTCGTTTTTTCGCTCCAAGCGACCGTCGGCGACCAAGGCTGCGGACTTGCGAGCCACATTTTCAAATCGATCCCAAGTGGACTTATGGACAATCAAGTTGATGATTCCGGTTTCATCTTCCATGGAAATAAAGGTAATCTTCTTGGCCGTCCCCGGCCGCTGGCGAACGAGCACTAAACCGGCGACGCGCACCATGTGGTCACTGCTGAGCTCTTGAAGTGCTTGTGCCGTGATAACTCCAGCGGCAGCGAGTTCTTCACGATAAAAAGACATCGGATGCTGACGCAATGACAGGCCGGTCGAGTGGTAATCGGCAAAGACCTGCTGCTGTTCAGTCAGTTCAATAAACGAAGGCAGAGGCGTTTCCTGGTGTTCAAGTTCCTGAAACAAGGGCAGGTCTTCCGTGGCCGCGTCATGATCAAACGCTTGCCAAAGTGCTTGGCGCCGGTCGACGTTCAAGGAACCAAACGCATCGGCTCCGGCTAGATGTTCAATGTCGAGACGACCGATTTTTGTGCGATGAATAAAGTCTTGGACGGATTGGTAGGGGCGGGTGCGAGCGTGCTCAACGGACATGGCGGCTGAATTGGACAAGCCACGAACTAGCCGCATGCCCAATCGAATAGCGAACCCATCGTTTTCCAACGTACAGTCCCAGTCGCTGTGGTTGACGTCGACGGGCAGAATTTGGATGTCAACATCCTGGCGACTCGCAGCGTCGCGAACCAACTGTGCCGGCGCATAGAAGCCCATCGGCTGGCTGTTGATCAGTGCGGCAGTAAAAGCGGCTTGATAGTGATACCGCAACCAGGCGGACACATACGCGAGCTTCGCGAAACTAGCCGCATGGGACTCGGGGAATCCGTACTCACCAAAACCGTTGATTTGTTTGAACAGTCGCTTGGCGAACTCTTCGCTATGCCCCTTGGCACGCATGCCGTCGATAAGCTGTTTCTCAAAATGATCGACCACACCTTTGCGCTGCCATCCACCCATGGCTTTTCGTAGCCGGTCGGCTTCGCCGGGCTCAAAACCGGCCGCCACTACGGCCAGCTGCATGGCTTGCTCTTGAAAGAGCGGAACCCCCAGAGTGCGCTCCAAGACCGCGTTGACTTCAGGATCGTCGCAGATCGGTTCAATAGGCTCACCCCGTTTATGCTTTTCGCGGCGCTGCAAATAGGGATGCACCATGTCGCCTTGAATGGGGCCGGGACGTACGATGGCCACCTCGATCACTAAATCGTAGAACTCTTCGGGGCGTAGCCGGGGCAGCATGCTCATTTGAGCGCGGCTCTCTATTTGAAAGACTCCAATCGTCTCGGCGCGGCTAATCATTTCGTAAACGTCAGGGTCTTTCTCCTCAGCTGGCACGTCGTTTACAGCCTTCAGTTCCGGGTGCAACCAGCATTTCGCACCCCGCGGAGTGTAGCGCTTCGACGTTCCCGCCTCAGGCAGTTGGCGAATCAGCTCAAAACACTTTCGAATCGCGGTGAGCATACCCAAGGCCAAACAATCTACCTTGAGGATCTTCAGCACTTCCAAATCGTCTTTGTTCCATTGAATGACGGTGCGTTCGGCCATCGCAGCGTTTTCTATCGGAACCAATTCGCACAAAGGCCCTTGAGTAATTACCATCCCGCCCACGTGTTGCGACAAGTGCCTGGGGAAGCCAACCAGGGTATTCACCAGGTCGAGTAGCTGAGTCCCGGTCGCCGAGGATGGGTCGATAGAGCTTTGGACGCAACGCTTGGGTAACAGCATGCCTTCATCGCGATGATTGATGTTCTTGGACAGTACCTCGACTCGATCCAGCGATAGCCCGAGTGCCTTGCCGGCATCGCGGACGGCAGAACGCAGGCGATACGTGATCACTGTAGCCGCAATACCGGCACGCTCCCGAGTGTATTTTTGATACACATATTGCAGTACTTCTTCGCGGCGTTCATGTTCGAAGTCGACATCGATGTCAGGCGCTTCATCTCGCGATTCACTGACAAAACGCTCGAACAACAACTTGGTCTCCTGTGGGTTGACAGCGGTGATTCCCAGGCAATAGCAAACCGAAGAGTTGGCTGCCGATCCACGCCCCTGACACAAGATGGGTGGCTCGCGAGTACGAGCAAAATGAACAATGTCGTACACCGTCAAGAAAAAGGCTTCATATTTTAGCTGCTCGATGATGTTCAGCTCTTTTTCCAGCTGTCGTTCGATCTCTGCTGGTACACCGTCAGGGAATCTGTGGCCGGCACCCGTTTGCGTCAAGCGACGCAAGTACTGCATGGGGTTTTCGCCCGCTGGAGCCAACTCGAGTGGATATTCATATCGCAGGTCATCGAGTGAAAAAGTGCAACGATCAGCAATCTCGACGGTACGTTCGATGAGGTCAGGAGCCGCCGAAAAGACCTCTTGGATTCTCGGCAAGCTGCGTAGATGGCGTTCGGAATTCGGGAGGAGAGCTTCGCCCA
Source organism: Pirellulaceae bacterium (assembly GCA_028289675.1). Taxonomy (GTDB): domain Bacteria; phylum Planctomycetota; class Planctomycetia; order Pirellulales; family Pirellulaceae; genus Aureliella. Next base: position 6,332 of record JANQOL010000815.1, on the reverse strand, counting down.
GCTCCGGCACTGTCGTCCGCTTTCGAATCGCAGTCAGCAAGTTTTGCAACTTCATGCGTTGACGCACGTGATACAACACGTCTCCACTGGCCACTAAAGGGAGGCCGGAACGACTGCCAAGCTGTCGCAACTGAGCCAAACGACGATGATCGTCGACCCCATAGTGCAACTCGGCAAACAAGTAGCCACGGTCGGAAAAAACGTTACGAAAGGGACGAAGTTGATTCGCGGTCACTAACTGGTTGTGCCCTGGATCAACGCAGGCAACCAGCCCTTGGGCGTATTCGGCCAGTTGCTGAAACCGCAGGTGAAACTCTCCTTTTTCCGCGTTTCTGCGGCCGATGGTGATGAGCCGAGACAGATTTGCATACGCTTGGCGATCGGTGGCCAGCAGTACCACCGGCGGTGCGTCGAGCAACGTCAGTTCGGCGCCAATCAGCAGTTTAAGTTGACTGTCACGTGCGGTCGCGTGAGCTCGCACCACTCCAGCCAAGCTGTTGCGATCGGTAACGGCAAGAGCCGAGTAGCGCAGCGCATGAGCTTGTGTCACCAACTCATCCGGATGCGATGCACCCTCTAAGAATGAGAAATTGGTTTTGCAGTGCAGTTCCGCATACGGAAAGGGGGCTTCCTGAGATTCCTCAGAGTCTATTCGATGAGGTTCTCGTTTGGGATAAATGGGTGGTTCTGGCATGCGAAATCGAAAAGAGCTCGACGGTGAACAACCAAGTGCCACACGAAAGATTCGTGCATCAAGAAGCGTGTTATTAAGATGACGTCGCGCTAAGCAAAAATGCCGTGCAGGAACCAGCGCCTAGTTCGCCGATCTTGGAACAGCCAGAATCGTGTGCCCGTGGCTGTCTCAACGCGATAGTAATCTCGACGAACTCCACGGTTTTGCCACCACTCTGTTTCGAGGCGTTCGGGCCCCCAACGTCTCGAAACGTGATGACGACGACCTTGGTATTCAAAGGCGTGCAAGGTGTCATCGAACAATTCGCATTTGCCGAGGACCACTGGTTCATCGAGGACATGAAACGGGCGATCCAAAACCGTGGCTGGTGCAGTAGCTTGAGACGCGCGACGAGGCTTAGCGCCTCCCACGAGTGGTTGGTATTGAAATGCATTTTCGGGTAAAGGATTGCTCCGCAAGGCCGCATGCACGACTGCCTTACGGCCCAGACGCCCCGCCATTCGATCAATGAGTGCGGCCACATGTGGAGACATCCGCGTGGAGTCGGTATCAAACAACTTGTGCTGCCGGAGTTGCAAGTGATCTGACCTGGAGACTTCCAGCGATATTTCAATAGCGTCTGCCGGGAGCCGCATTTTTTCGAGAGGTGTTTCGAACAACATCTGCAAATGTTCTGGGTCTGTGCTAGGCCGAAAACACCCCACCTCCAAAACGATGGGTTCAGCATCTTGGCAGTCAATACGGAACTGCAACTGCAATGCTCCTCTAGCATGTTTGGTTAATCGTTGGCACATTTTTTGAAGCAAGCGTTCCAAGATCAGTGCGATCATCTGGTGATTGCCAATTGGAAATTCCAGCGTCTCTCGCAGCAAGAACTTGGGTGGGGGCTGAATTGGCTGAATGAGTTCAGTTTGCGTTCCCAATGCCTGATCCAAGCGAACTAGAAGCTGGCTGCCAAAACGCGACTGGAGATCCGCACGGGGCAACGGCAGAAGGTCACCAATGTTGCGCAGCCCTAATCGCTGTAAGGTGCCGGTGCATTTTTCTGATAGGCGCAAACACCGGAGAGGCAGTACGTTGATATCCACGTCTCGATCGGAACATGCTCCGGACGAGATGAATTCGATTGACTGGTCCCCCTCTGCCGTCTGTGTATTCCAGTTGTGTGCCAGAGCCCAGGCTGCCCCCACAGTCTTTCCCACGCCTAGACGTGCGACTAAGTTTTGTTTTTGGAAATGGCTAACGACCTGGCAACACATGCTCGATTCACCATCAAAAAGATGGGTGACGCCAGTGATATCCAGCAACAAAGTTTCAGGATAACTCGCTTCTTCTAAACCGATCGTGGGCGCAAACCGATGGCAACTGGACGCCAACTCTTCCAAGACGCGTTGGTCTTCGAATCCGTCGAAATCTTCTACTTGTAAACGGAGGCGACTCCTGCCAACCAAGGCTCCGGCTTCCGCCAGCGTCATGCCGGCGCGAGTACCCATTTTCCAGGCGGCTTGTGAACACGCAAAAACACTTCGACCGCGATGTGCCGTTTTACAAACGGCCAAAGCTTGGCCGTTAAGCTCGGGCTTTGCGTGCAGGACGCGTTGGATGGGCCAATTGGGCAGCCAAATGGCGAGGATGCGCTTCACGAATTTCTCCTGTTAAGTCATGGATTTCCAGCTGGGCGACTCGACGTTCGGAGCTTCGACTGCAACGCAATAGTTCGACGGACAAATGCCAGCCAGAACGTGCCCTTTGTGGAGTTACCAATAAACGTGTTTGGGCCCAAGAACGTTCTGGCAACGCAGCCACAGGACGCACAAACAACCCCATGACTCCGCTGTGTTCGGCCGCCAGTTGCCAACGGCGGAACATGCGGTCATCGATACGCCGTGGCCAAGCCACCACAGCTGCGACGTCTTGGCAGCGTAGCGCTTGATCTACGGCCCACAATTCGTCTGCTTCTTGAGTAACCTGTACCACGACAATGTTTGAAACATCCAGCTGGCAAGCTGCAACTGCCGGTGGGTAGAAACATTGGTTCCAATCCACGACAACGACAGTCCCACCCTGTTCACAACTTTGATAAGCGGCTTGCATTGCCAAGATCGTCGTACCACTTCCGGGCCGACTGCTAAACCACTCAGTTAACGATCCACGCGAGAATCCGCGATCAGGCAGCAGCGCATCAATGCCCGCACAACCGCTGGAAACGGTCGAGTGTAGAGGCTTATCAGCCTTGGGCAGCACGAGCTTGCGAAGTTCTGCGATGTTCGGCGGCATGGACAATCTGAGTGTCTGGTGTCCGGTTTTGAGTTGGTATAAGCGCTACCTGGTCTGCAACAGGAAACAACCTATCCATCCTGGATGACACCTTTGGTCACACTGTCACACTTCTTACCGCCAACCTAGAGCTGCCACAGCCCATGTTCGGCACCACCTTGTAGGAAGATGGCACACTTTCCATGTCCGGGGAGCTCCATCGGTGGTACGGCGATCTCGGCGCCCGAATCCGCCGCCTTGGCAACAGCAGCATCAATATCTTCGACTAGAAAATACGGGCGAACGACCGGCTCCTCGTCATCTCGAAGCGGAGCACGAATACCAAGCAAGCCGCCAGTGGGAAGTTTGGCCGTACGCGCATTGCCCAAGCTTGCGTCTGGATCTTCAAACGCCACACCATGCAGTTGCTCATACGATTTGCAAAGCGCGTCTACATCCGGGCTCACTATTTCCAAATATTGAATCTTCATTGCAGTTCCAGAATCGGTCTCTTTTCGGCTCTCGGTGGACGAGTCCTCGGTTGCAGGTTCGGTGCTAGTTGTTGTTTCGTCTTGGTTCGACGCGCAGCCAAAATCCAAAATGGCCAACAGCGGGAACGCCAGCGAAGCCGACCCGAGTTGGAGCAGGTCTCGCCGATTCGTTTTCGTCATGACGTGCATCTCTTGAATGGCAAGGCGTACGGGAAAGCTGGCTGATCGGCCAGTATAGCGACTGTCCACTTTAGCTGCCATCAGCACCGCCTGACATCCATCAGCCGCCTCGCAAATGGTGACTTCGACGATTGAGTCTTCCTACCTGCGAGCTGCAGACGCTAGCCGCGGTTATCGTCGGCACACCGGCAGATAGCCAGGATACTGCATTAGCCGCAGTGCGATAGCACGCGGTTCCCGCAAGACGTGGGGGAACCGCACGCTATCGCGTGGCGGCTGATTTGCGCACCGTCATTCTTACAGATTGTCCTAACACACGTGATCGTCTGTACTTGCGCTGTAACTCGTGAACTGGCGTGCAATATCCGGGCTACCTTACTGCTAACCATTGACGAGATAGTGCCTAGCACCGGCTAGCATCCAAACGCCTTATTTCGGCACCCTAACCCTCAATTGTGGCAAGGCTTAAGCTAGGCGTGCCAAAAATTCCTCCGCCACTTGAAGATGACCTTCGCGTTTTTCGGGGTCCATCTTCTTGACCGCACTGCACATCATCGACCAGCGAGGGTTCTTGCTGAGTAGATCAACGTGGTTCCAGATCCAGCGCCAATAGAGGCCATCCCAAATCCGGCACCACGGACCGGTGCGATAGTGACTCATCTTTCGCACGTACGCGGATCCGGAAAAATACGGTTTGGTAGTAATTAACCCGCCATCGGCGTTCTGGCTCATGGCATAGACGTTGGGAACCATAACCCAGTCGTAACTATCTACAAACATCTCCATGAACCAGCCGTAGATGTCATCGGGATCAATCTCGCACAAAAACATGAATCCACCCAAGACCATCAGCCGTTCGATGTGGTGGCAATACCCGGTCGCCTGCAGTCGGCGAATGGTATCGTCGATCGGATCAATGCCCGTGGTGGCATCGTAAAAACAAGAAGGCAGAGGTCGTTGATGTTGCCAGTGATTGGTCGTCCGCATCTGGACTCCGAGATCCTCGTACGTCGCGCGCATGAACTCTCGCCAACCAACGACTTGTCTCAAAAAGCCCTCTAGCGAACTAATAGGAACATCGTGTTTCTCGGCGTGTGCCATCGTCTGCTCGACGACTTCATCCGGAGTCAGAAGACCGATGTTCAACGCCGGCGTCAACACGCTATGCCACAGCCAGGACTCGCCCTCTTCAATGGCGTCTTCATAGGCGCCAAAATTTTCGAAACGCTCGTGCAAAAAGTTCTTTAACCAATCTTGTGCACTAGCGAAAGACGTTGGATAGATCAGCTGATCCAGGTGGCCCGGGTGGTCGGCATAGTGTTTGTTCACATATGCCTGCGCATCGATATCAACTTCGTCTCGTGGCAGACTGGTGATGGCTGGAAGATCGGACAGCAATTGGCGAGGAACCTTCTTCCGATTTTCGGTATCGAAACTCCATCGACCGCCAGCGGGCTCATCCTCCTCCATCAGCAAGTTCAAACGCCGGCGCTGCCATTTGTAAAAGTCGGCCATAAACCAGCGACTTTTTCCTTGCCGATACTTTTGATTGGCCGCGGGACGATTCAAAAACCCTGGATTGGGCAGCAACTGGCAAGCTAAATCCAATCGCTGGCAAGCCGCGCGAAGACGCTTTTCCAGAATGAAGTCCGTGGGGTCGACGCAATAGAGCTGTTGATCCGCGGCCGATTCCCGATCGATGGCGGTTTCCAAGACCTTCAGCAAGCTCCCTGGACCGGTGCGGTAATCGAAGTACTCGACCGAGAATCCCTGGCTCTTGAGCCAGGCCTCATACCGTTTCATACTGGCGCGATGAAGCCACAGTTTTTGTTTATGAAACTGTAGCGGATACCTGTCGTCGCCAAAGAACAGCGAGTCCTCGATCAGCAAAACCCGCCCGGGATTCAGTTCCAGTCCCGGATGATTGGCGAACAGTTGATGTGGAAATACGATTAGAATCATGGCTCAGAAAATGGTAGCGGACAGACAAGCCGATGAGCTAGCGCGCCTAGCCCAGCAGCTCACCGCAGTCTCCCAGCCGAATTCCTCCAGCTTCAAATCCCTCTGTGATCCTACGACGATGAGAATCTTCCTTGTTTGGCTGGCCACCTTCGGCCTGATTCCCGCTTTGTGTGTGGCGGAAGCACCGCGACCCAACATCGTTTTTATCTTGGCTGATGACCTCGGCTACGGCGATCTGGGATGTTATGGACAGCAGCTGATCAAGACACCGCGTTTAGATCAGATGGCCGCGGAAGGAATGCGGTTTACCGATTTTTACGCGGGCAACACGGTGTGCGCTCCCTCAAGATGTGTGTTGATGACCGGTCGACACATGGGCCACACACACGTGCGTGGCAACGCGAGCGGTCCCGACATGTCCAAGCAGTCACTGCGCGACGAAGACATTACTGTAGCGGAGATGTTGTCGTCGGCCGGATACCAAACGGCCCTGTGTGGCAAGTGGGGATTGGGTGACGAGGCGCCTGGAGGACGCGCCGGCTTACCGCGCAGCCAGGGGTTCGACTATTTCTATGGCTACCTCAATCAAGTTCACGCGCACAACTATTATCCAGAGTTTCTGTGGAGTAACGAACAGCGATCGCCGCTGGGCAACGTGGTTCAGAAAGCAGAGCGAGCGTACGGCGGCTTCACCGGAGGCTGGGCGACAAAGCGCGTCGACTACAGCCATGACTTGGTGACCGAACAAG
>JANQOL010000809.1 GCA_028289675.1 Pirellulaceae bacterium | reverse complement strand
ACTTGCCAGTTGGCAAAGATTGCCCGTTTGCCCGTCTCCTGGTCGGTGAACTCTCCAACGCGGGCTTCGACGTCTGCCAACGCCGATAGCAGTGCCAATGGTCGACCGGTCCGCGAGGCCAAATCGCCCAACTCATTTTGGTAAGACTCGTCCTCCGTCAAATTCACGGAGTTGTTCTGGTCGGGCCCCAATTGGGCATCGGATAACAGCACCGATTCTTGGCAGGCAGCGGCTACCAAGCCAATTGGACCTTGGATGGGTTCCAAGATCACACTTAAGGTGTAAATGTTCTCTCGTTCCAAGTCGGCGATAAAGCCGGCCAACAAGGCAGCTTGCCGAAAATCACAGTCGGTTTGCTGAACTCGCAGCACCACCAGATTTAGCTGTTGCTCCGAGATTTCGGCGCGGAGCGAACGCATAATCTGGCTGGTAAGCGATGCTGTCAATGTCGAGTCCAGCGTCACACTGACCGGCGTCCAGTCTCGGGGCAACTGCCGAGTTGTACGCAGACTACCGCTCAGTCCCAAAGCTTCGGTCAATTGCGTTTCGTCTTCGACCGTGCGGGCAATCCAACGACGTGCTCGCAACTTCCGGCCGGAGTACATAGCCTGGGCTCCGCCGCGCCACACCACCTCCTCACGCAACACCTTACCCGCTTCGCGCAATTCGGCTGCTTCTGGTCGGGTTACCACCTGAGTGCCTCCGTCGGCCAGCTGGACCTGGACCACCTCGACCGCGGGATCCAACATCGAGATGGCCACGGCCTCTGGCAATGTCGCCCGACGTTGGGCGATGTCTCGATAGGCTGCCTCGATGCTGGCGTCGCTGGCTTCATCGATGGCCGCGCGACCCAATTCTGCCCCGCTAGCGGCGTAAATATCCTCGCAGGCCAGCACAGGCAATACTGCGTGGCCCTCCACAGAACGCGGCAGATAGGCCACCAACCGTACACGAGCCGCTTTCCGACTGGTCAGGAAGCGGGCCAGATCCTGGCTGCGGCCGAATTGACTGCCTCGCGTCCCCATGCTGCCGTTGTCGAGTTCAGACACGACGGAGGACAAAGGGGCCGACCGAAATCGCAGCACGACGATTGGGCGGACCTCGGAGTCGGCATAAGTGTCGGCAATTCGCAGAATTTGGCGGCTAACTTCCTGATCCCGCTCGCCGACCAAAGGGAGATCCACATTGACCAGGTAGCCTTGCCGCTCTCCCGGCATGGAAGTTATTTCTGCGGCAGGCTCGGTGGATTGGGCGAGGGCAGGCGTGGAGCCACTGAGAACCAGCAGCATTGCGGTGTGGATCCAAAGGCCGCCAAAGCCAGTTATTAGGTTCCTGCGTTTCATCTCGGCAACTCAGTTTGCGGCGGGACCAGCGTCAGCCCGAAACGGTCGGCTTGGCCCCTGGTCGTTACGACCGGTTCACTGGAACCTTGGTTCCAGCACGCCACATTAAGGACACAACCGTATTGTAGTGAGTTTGTGCAACAGACGCTGACACTACCCCGTTGACTGTCGTGGTCGATCGGCACGAATATCATCTGCCAATAATGGCTGAAAACGCCGGCCGACTAGTCACTGCGTAGGTAAAGAAAATCGCAAAGGATGCCAGCCTGCCCCTGGAAATGATGCAAGGGGAAACGATGCAAACGGCCCTGGACACTTTGGATCAGCAGCGCCGGCGAGTGAAGCAGTCCAGTCCAGCACGTCACTGGCCGTAGAGGCGGACATCATCGAATTCGTTCATGTCGTCAAAGGAACCGATGCCGATCCGTCCTTTGCCAAAGCTGCGATCGACGGCCTTCATGTGGACGTTTTCCATGTCATCAAAGTAGACTTCGATGGTGCCCTCTGAACTATCGCGTACCACTTTGACCGTGTGCCACTGGTCATCCCAGGGGACCTCTTTCTTGTTGTCAGTGATGGCCTTACGCGGCGCGTCGTTGACGATCATGATCTGGCCCGAGTGCGGATCCGGGCGGGCGCCCAGATGAACGTAGTAGAAGTGCGTCGGGTCTTGGTGGCAAAAAAAAGTGCAGCAGTCGCGATGTCCGCCGGTGTCTTTGGTACTTCGGACTCTGTAAATCAACACAAAGTCCTTTAGTTCAATGTCCTTGATCAAGGCAATGTTGTGCGGGCTACGATACTTGGGTTCGTACTTGCTCACCCGTTGGTCGAGCCCAAAGACGTGGTTCTCGCCGTGCTTGTGAATGGACCAAGCGTTGGGATCGGTCGTTTCCCAGTGTTCGACCCCCTTCTCAAAATCGTCGCTGAATACCAATGGCATGCCCCGCGATTGCTTGTCGGCCGGATCACCTTCTTTGGTCGGCTGATGGGCCCAACTGATCTGGCTCACCAGAATCCCGAGGCCAACGATGCCAGCGCGAAAGCAGCACATTTCAAACTCCTTAGTTTATGCGGACGTTTGGCGAATCTGTCTTTTTGATCACTATCCAGCTAAGCATCAGATTCTAAGCTCCAGCAACCGACGTGCAACACGGTCCCAGGACGACGAAGCCGAGAGAAGAACTGCCCACCAGTCTATCGATTCTTTAGCTTGCGTCGAAAATCGCGGGCGCTCGCCTGCAGCGATAGTGGCAGCTTGGCTCTCAGTGCATTACTAGCCGCAAACCACTCCGCCGGTTCATGCAACACCATACGCGATTCGACCAACAACTGATTGGGTGCGCGTCCGGTCGCCGTTACCGTCATATAGCCACCGCAGCCCTGGTAGGCTTGCGGGACCCCAGGCTGCAGTTTGCCAACGGCATTGGGAGAAAATTTGGTCCACGTGTTGCGCAGCACTGGCGCGTCGTCTTCGGTTGCCAGGTCGTCTTGGGTTGCCAGAGTGAAGCGAGGATCCATTTCCCAGGCCAGTTGGAACCAGTTGTCAGCTTCGCGCTTCCGCATGTGCACAACACCCCGTAGCTGGATCTTGTTCAACAGCAGCATCTCCATGACGGCATAGCCTTCACGATCTTGGTCGTAGTCGGCGATATCTAGTGATTGCAATTCAGCTTCGGTCAGATCCCGAAAACCCGCCGAGTCGCCATCTGACTTCTGGCTAGGACGGCCAAAGGTGGCTTCCATAAGTTGTTGGTTGCGCAGTTGGTCCAATGGACAGTAGACAATGAAGGCACTGTGCACCAGGTGCCCCAGTCGTTGGTCTTCGGCATTGGTGACGTACGAGGTCTTGATGCGAACAGGTGCTACCACGCTGTCTCTGGCGAATCGTTCCCAACCGAGCTTGCCTGCCAACGTTTCCAGAGCGGCCGTTTGCTCTTCCTCCGTTTGCCCGTCGCGCAGTGAAGGTTCTGGCAGCCGCACCCAATCCGCGCTGGGAACCTGGATTCCTTGTTGGATGAGCCGATCAAACAGGTCTGTGCCTGTCGATTGCGCATGAGCGTTGTTCTGACAGCAGTAGCACCAGCTGGTCAGCAGCCAGAGTCCCAGGCCGACGTGCGAGACTGTCGAGCGGGCCGATGTCGCCCGCCGCCATCGGTGGAAAGTGAGCATGGAGATCTCCAAGACAAGCGATGTTTCGGGCCGAGCACAGGCGCTTATCGTAGAGCATTCTCAGTTCGGGGCTAGTGGATTCTCAAGCCGATCCGAGCTGGGGCTTGAACTCTGAAACTTGATCAGAACTGCGACTGCGTTGGCCATTCGATGATCGCCCAACGCTCGCCCGCCCCTACGCAGCAGGTCGCTGAATTCCGCTTTCGACCGCATAGCCCTCCGGTGCGTTGCGGGCGACGTCACAAATCTCCACGCCGGCCAACTCGATCTTCAGGACAGCCAATTCGACATCCGAGTACTGTCGGCAATCCAGATTGAGCGATTTGAGATGCGGCAGTTGCCGCAACTGTAAGAGACCCAAAATCGAAAACTTGCCGTCGACCAAGGTCAGGTACCGCAGGTTTGGTAGCCGGTGGATGACTTGCAGTGTCCGGTCGGTAGCCAGCGGGCAATTCAGTTCCAAAGAACGCACTTGCAACAATCGATCTAGAAAACCCAACTGGTCATCATCAACCGTAGGTGCGTCAACCTCCACCATCGACACTTCACTGACCGTTGAATCGCCAACCCAGTTGGCCAAGCGGCCGAGCCATCGGCACGGTCGTTCGTGGTGGGAGAGATCGAACGTCTCATGTTGCCATGCGTATTCAGCGTGCAGCGAATCCAGCGATTGCCGGGCCGATGCGACACGCCAGACTCGACACCCGAACACCGAGGCTATAGCCAGCAAGGGCAACGCGATGACCACTCCTGCAGACAGGAGCAGCGAACCGCGTCGTCTGGCGGACTGTGGTTGATTCAGCTTTCGTGAAAACGGATTTTCTACACCGTTCTTCGCGCCGCCCATGTCTGGTCCCTCACCACTAGTACGCCGGCTGAGCTAGCTCAGGGGTTTGCTCCTGAGTCTGGAAGTACTAGATGATTCGTTGCCGCCGAGTCAAGCTTGTTGCGGCGGGACCAATTCCCTGAAAAAAATGCCTGGCTGGGCTTCCTGCCGGCGGATCCAGTGTCACCGCCGGCCCATTCATGAATATCATGGGTCGGGCCGGCAGCCGCAGGGGGCACGTGATGCGCCGGTTTTGAAAGACGTGTACGCCTGCGGCTGACTGCTAAACAAGACGTGCGTACGCTCGGGGCCGACTGCTGGACAAAGATGTATCCGCCTGAGGCTGCTAAACACGGCTAGTCACAATGCGGGCAACATTTGCTGTACCGGCAATAGGTTGGGAAAGACGCGCAACGACACTTGATCGCTACCAAATCCCACGGACGAACTTAGCACTCTGACCGATGCTGGCAATTGGATCCGGTGATTGATCTTGTTCAACATGGAATTGGGTTACGCCGTTGGCGTCCGCAATTTTCATGACTTCAGTCATGTCAATGATGCCATCGCCCACTTCTTGGAACGCGTCTTTGGGAACTTGGCCTTCGTCGTAGATCGTCCCCACACCGGATTTGAGATCCTTCAAGTGGATTTGTCCGACACGTTGGCCCAAGCGTTTGAGAGTTGCTAGCGGGTCCCAGCCGCCGATGGCGGCCCAGAAAACGTCCAATTCAAAGTTGATGAGTTTCGGGTCAAAGCGATCCATGAGGATCTCAAATCCCGCCTGACCTCCATCGAGTTGCTCGAATTCAAACGAGTGATTGTGGTAACTCATCTTCATGCCGGCATCCGCGATTTTCTCAGCCGCCTCGTTGGCGTTGTCGGCAATCGTCTTCATCTTGTCGGCAGTATCTCGAGCCTGCTTTCCGATGTATCCAAACACCAAATACTCAAGGCCTATTTCATGGGCGACTTCGATGACCGTGTCCAACTGGGGCGCGTTCTTACTACCAGGTACGGCAACTGTTTCCCAGTTAAAAAACGCGCTGCGGACCTTCAGTCCTAATTCTTGTGCAGTTTGTACAAGCTGGCGACTGTCGACGACGTTCATCAATTCGATCTGTTCATAACCGGCAGCCCGAATGGCTTCCAAGGTTTTCTGCGCGTCTGTCTCCAGCTGGTTGCGCACGGTCCACAACTGCAGCCCGAGACCATTCCGACTAAGCGGTGCCAAGGCGGACACCGGTCGCGCCAGCCATGCGGTCAGACCAGCCAGTGAGGCGGCGCCAACAAACTTTCTTCGATACATTCCAGATTCTCGCTTGGGTAAAAAGGCAAACTGGGTCAACCGCTCCAGGGAGGAAGCCGGCTTTTCTGAGAAATCCGTGGGCCCCCTCTGGCATGGACTGGTATGGGCCATCGCGGCAACTAACATGAGCCACACCGTTGCGAACCCCTGCCGCCATTTTGATGCTGAACGCATCGAAGGGCATTACTAGTCACAGCTGGCTGGTGTTGGATGGCGCTTGCGAGCATCATACACGCCGACCCGGTGGTCCGCAAAACGGTGGAACCCTGAGGCTTGTCTTGGAGATACCTAGGGCCAGTGGCCCTATTGGTTGTTGCTCGTCACTATGCACCTGAATATCAACGTTCGAACCCCGGTAGCTCGTCGCAGCGAACTGGATTATGTGGTGCAGATGTTGGTCGACGTGTTGGCCCCGGGAGTCTTCGCCGACCCGCAGGCTAGTCCCGAGCGTCCGCACGCTTCAGAGCCGGATCAACTGCCGGATGATTTGGAACCTGAGTTTGTCGTGGGGCGAATGTGGGCCGAACGATTGGATTGGCTCTACGCCGAAGAATGCGGCTATACGATTTCCAACATCTGCGATGAGGCATCGGGCACGTGGATGCAGGTCTTGGAAACGCTCAGCAACAACGGCGGGAAAACGTTCCGCAAAGATCTGGATTTGAACAATCTCATTGCGGAAGTCATCTTTGTGCACGAGATCTTGCTGCACCCGGAGATCAAAGATCGCATTGCCGTGGTCGATGCCGCCCTACGTCATCTGGCTGGCGAACACACCTTGGTCTTGATGTATCACGAGCAAGCGGAACCCCATCACTTGGATGATTGGGAGTGCCGTGACCTGGGTTTCAAGAAGATTGCCCGCAGCAATATCTTGCTCAAGGATTCTCACTTCCGATATCCCTTCGGAGCCAGTTACGCCGCCGGTCGACATGTCGAGTTCATTGCGACGGCCGAACATGAGCAATGGTTGCTGGAGCACTGGGACAACTTGATCGCGGACCACCCATCGTTGTAACGAGGGCCACCGAATTTTGATCAGTTGATGGCGATGGGCGCCGTGCCGCCGGTCACGATTCCGCTTACCACGCCAGTGGATGATGTCGCTACGGCTGCCGCTCCACCCAGCTCCGAGTCAGGCATTGGCAACTCCGGCGTTGCCAGCAATTCGGTCACAGATTGCCAATCGATATCGACTCTCGTCCGCAGCCTTTCAGCCAACTGCAACGTGGTCGTGGCAGGTCGCCACAAGCTGGCGACCACGTTGGCGACGTTCAATCGGGAAGCGTCACACGAGATGTACGTGCCCAGACTGGTAGCGGCAGGGATGATCGTTGTCGTAGTTGCCAGGTCCTGACCATCGATCGCTGATTTCAACGCCTGCAGTTGCTGTTGAGGCACCACCGCAAAGCGAAAGACATTGCCACCGGTTTGAGCAATGATAGGACCGTATTCCTCGATCTCTTTCAGGGACAGGCCCTCGTCCGGATTGTCACGCGTTCCATCCAAGTCGTCCGGATCGATGCCCAGTTCGGTGACCATATCGCTGACCAACGTGGACGCAAGACTCAGAACGTATTGCAGATTGACAACGTCTGGTGTGAGTGGCACGACATCCGGCCCCAGTGACTCGGCCTCTGCCTCCGGGCCTTCCAAGATGCGTATGGATTCTTGGTGCAAGGTCGTTTCCAAAACCGCATTTACGCGGTTGGCAAGCAGTTGGATGTCCGTAGGCAGCCCAGCCACGTTGACTTCCCAGGAGCCTTCGTTGAATGCTTTCTCCGCGTTGATGGAGTTGCACCAAGTCCGCAAACGCCCAGCCAGTGCCTTGCCTTCGCTTTGAAAACGGTTCAGCTGGCGGACACATTCTTCCGCATACGATTTGAGGTAGCTAACCGCCGACTGCAGTAAACGCTCTGGCGGTCCCAAGACGTCCGAAAACGGCGCAAAGAGTTTTGCCAAGGCAAGGGTTTCATGCTCGCAGTAGTCCAATACGCCCTCAATCACGTTCAACTGGATCTGCTCAACTTGTTTCCAATTGTAGACTCGCAGCTGCACAATCTTCGAAATCGAGTCTTTCCAGATCTGGACATCATCCTTTAATTGTCTAGCCACGATCGCCGGATCTGCGGACATGCGTCGCGCCCATTGACTGAGCAACGTGTCGCCCTCCTCCGAGCCCGCCAACTCGGGCAGTCCCCGATGCGTTTGCACCACACCCAGATCGTGCAACAGTCGCCTGGTGAACTCCTGGCACGCTTGATCGGTCAGCGGCAGATCTCCACTGACAGTGGGTTGCGGCATCTGCTCGTCCATGTTGAGGACGGAACTGGTGGCCATGCCTCGCGGACCCACCATGTACTGCGCAGCATGGTGAAGCGATTGTTCACTGCACCAACGTGCCAGAGATTGCACGGTGACCTTCGACGACAAACGAACTCGGTCAGCGCACGCCGTACGCAACCATCCTTGAGACGCTTGACTGGCTTCCACCCGAGATTCCGAGAGCGCGGCCCCCAGCATGGTCTGCGAATCTGTCAGCACAACCTGAGCGGCATTTCGGATGGCCGTTTCTGCATCCAAACGGCTGCCGTGCAAGCCACCGTCCACCAGCGTTACCCAATCAAATGGTCGGCTGCTGATCGACCCCATGCTGCGGTCCAGGTGAAACAGCGGCGGGATCTCGTGATCCCCAGACATCAGATAGTCGAGCTCCGACAAACAAGCCAGCGCGGCTGCGGACGGCAGATTGGCCGAGCTGGAGTTTGCCGTCGTCGCCGACGTCGCGACGAACGAGATGCGATAGTTGCTATAAGCCAGTTCTCGAAAGACTTGCCGGACGAGCAATCCGATTTCGCTGGCCAGTGCACCGCCTGTGCCGCCGTGCAATGAGGCCAGGACGTAGATTCGCAGCGGCTCACTCTCTTCCGACTCTTCTAGCTGCGAAGTGACGACGTGCGCCAGTTCCGACTTCAGTTTAGCCTTGAGGGCTTCATAGTGATCCAGCAATGCCAAAATGGCCAGCGGGCGAACTCCGTCGGTGGTCGAAGATTTTGGAATGTTGTACAGCCAGCGGCGCGAAAGCGGGGCAAACAAATCCGGGGTTGCATTGCGGTATTCGCTGGGCCGATGGATGGGCAATTGAATCGCGTGCTTGGCAGGCAGCGCGTCCTCCGTGTCCTCATCCGTGATCGCGTTGAGTGTTTCGGAAGTGGTATCCAGAGCGAGCCAACCATGGTCGTCGGTGGTGAATCGACTGTCGTAATTGCACGCCAGCTCGGCATGTAGACGCCACAATGTTTGGCAGCCAATTTCCCCCAGTCCGATGAACATGCAGCGCGGCATTTCCCATTGACTTGCCAATTCTGCGACGTCCAAGCGGGATTGGATTTGCTGCCGGAGATTAACCGCCGGTGCGTCGCAAGTTTTAGGACCGGTAGTGGTGGTCGTTGTTTTTTGACTCTGCTTGTCCGACCCCGGGGTGGCGCCGTCGGTCGGAGCGGCAGCGGGCAGGACAGCACCGCGGGTCTTCTGCAATTGCTCGATGAACAACCGGCAAGTTGCAAAACGGTCCAGCGGATTCTTGGCCATCGCTCGACCTACCACCATCCGGTCCGCCGGCGGCAGGGCTTCCAAGTCTGGCGGTTGATTGAGGTGTTGTCGGGCCAGCTCTCCCGTTGTCTTACCCTCAAAGGGCAAGCGTCCGGTCAGCATTTCCATGTACACGATGGCCAACGAGTATTGGTCGCTGCGATAGTCCGGACGACCATCAAAGATCTCGGGGGCCGAGTAGGTGGGCGTGAGTCCGCTGACTAACGATTGGTTTTGATCGTGCAGGTCTTTGACCAAACCAAAGTCCGCCACTTTGACCCGGTCCGCGATGATCAGCAAGTTCCCTGGCTTGACGTCCAGGTGCTGCAGCATGTGTTTTTGCGCCAGAAAATCCAAGGCATCGGCCGTGTCACGCAAAAGCTCTAGCAATTCCGCACGCGGGATGCCCGGCTCGCCGCGACGCCGAAATAGTTCGAAGCGATCCAGCAGACTGCCTTCGGCCAGCTCGGTAACGATCACCACTTGATTGTCGGCGATCTCAATTCGTTCCAGAGATAATAGGAACGGGTGATTGACCTGTCGAATGCGCTCCAAGCTCTTGAGTTCGCTGACCGCGTGCGACTCGTCCACGGTGCCATAGATCAGCTTCAGAGCCTTTTGCAGTCCGCCGGGTGCGTCGGCTAGCCACACTTCACCGTAACCGCCAGCGCCCAAACGCTTGCGCAACTTGTAACCCGGAATGGGCTCTTGTCCAACTTTGGTGGCTACTTTTCGCATGGTGTAGTGGCTGCTTTCCAGCTGGCGGGCTCGAGCCAAGACCAATCAGTGGTTTGGAGTGGTTTCCTAAAGGAACGCAAAACTGGAATGCTCGTCGTCCTGGCACTGCGCCCGTGAACTGAGACGGAGCTTCTAGCGGAGGAGTCGACTGGGAAGTCTAGGACTCCGCTGGGATCTCATGAGTTACTTCAACGGGATTGTTAATTGGCAACGAATTCAGTGCCGCGGTGGCGTGGATCGGCGCCTGGGTGGCCGTCGGATTCGACGCGGTGACAGGTTGCTGTGCCACCGCTTGCTGGGTTATTGGTTGCTGCTGAGTTGCCGGCGTAGGATTGGCCGGAGGGGCAACTTGTCGTGTAACTGGCCTAGACGGGTGACCTACGGGCGTAGGCGTTTTGCCACCCAACGTACCGAGGTTGCCGAAGTAGTTTTTGCAAGCGTGCTTGAGATAGTCGATGCGCAAATCCAACGGCTCACTGCGATAGATACAGTAGGCTCGTACTTGGTTGAGCAAATCTCGCGGATAGCAGCGTCTCAGTGGACGTTGGTTGGCTTTGAAGAAGCCTTCGACCAGCTGTTTAACAACCTCGGGACGCCACGGAAATCCGATTGCCGCACACGCTTTCTGGAACAAAAACGTGAACTCTTCAGTGCTGGGATCACGAATCTCGATCTTGAAGGGTACTCGCCGCAGGAACGCTTCGTCCACCAGGTCATGCGGTTGTAGATTGGTCGAGAACAGGACAATCTGTTCAAAGGGAACGCTGATCTTCTTTCCGGTGGGCAGCGTAAGGAAGTCCTGCTTGTTCTCCAACGGGACAATCCAGCGGTTCAACAATTCGGCGGGCGATACTCGCTGGCGGCCAAAGTCATCGATCAGCAAGCTACCGCAGTTGCTCTTCAGTTGCAGCGGAGCCTCGCAAGTATTGCTGCGGGAATCGTGGCGAATCTCTAGATTGTCCAGCGTGAGTTCACCGCCAACCACGACGGTAGGACGCTCGATGCGCACCCAACGGCGATCGTAGTTCTGCAAATTGACCAACCCCGAATCACTGGCGACCTCTTTCGGTTTGTGATACGCGGCATCGTACAACTTGATGATCATGCCGTCGTCGATGATTGCGTGCGGGATCCAAATGCTCTCGCCACGTAATACGGTCAGGCATTTCGCCAGCGTCGTTTTTCCATTGCCGGGCGGACCGTAGAGAAAGATGCCGCCGTTGCTGTTAACGGCAGGTCCCAGAAAATCCAGCCACGCATTCTCGTAAGAGATGTCCGACAAGGCGTCCACCAACTGTCCTCGCTCCACGGGAGCATATTGGTTGGCCTGCGCCTCGACGGATAACAGATAGTCGGGCAGAGGTACTGGGGCGGCTCCGGTGTAGGTGAACACCTTTTGATGATGTAGCGCTCGGCGCTGGCCGTTTTCTGTCAAGCTGTAGTAGTAATCGTTTAGCGGCGCGGACCGTGCATGGGCGACGATTTGCCTGGTTCTGAGTCCGCCCAACTGCTGGTCGACAATGCCAAACGGCAGTCCCACACACTCGGCGATGCGACGACCACTCAGTGTGCCGCTGGCCAACAGTACTTGGCATAGCAACGATTCGACTAACGATTCGCTCAGTCCAGTGTCTTCCAGCGAGGTTGGTTCCGCTGGCCAATAGTGGTCATCATGCAGAATGGACGGCAGATCGGCGCCAGAAATGGAATCTGTATCGCGCGGCGCGAATTGTGAGTTTCCGTTTTGAGACATGTTTTGAATTCCGTTCAATTCTGTCCGGCTTGACCATCCGCGGCGGCCCGGCGCGCGTCAGCGCACAAGTTGCCCGACAAACATACGTCAGAGTTTGATGGTGAGGAAAAATTTCGCGATTTCTTACCTCGCTGAATGCCCAAGTGGCGCCACATGTGGCGGACTGTATTGGCTGTAGCAAATCTGACGTCGTACGACTTGATTTAGAAACTCGTCGATGGTTTCAGTTTTCCACTGATCGTCCAGTCGGTGGCCTCAATCTGTTGAAAGTCCTACGGAGAAGACGTCGTGACGGCCAACAGACGACACCTTGCGCGGGTTCTTTGGCGCGTAAGTCCAATGCGGGTAATGCTGGCACGATTTGGGTCGCGTTGCAGACGTAATGACCGTCGGAAAACGCAAATCTACGACAAGTGGTTTGAGCCTCTAAGCGGCGCTTGGCGCACCAGCTGATCTTGTGATGCATTGTGTTCTGATACTCGAATCGAAAATTTCTTTGGATTCGTGGGAAACGTCACGCCAGCGTAGCGAGTGTGACCTACGTTTCACCGGTGCATTCTCGAAGCTGGCGCATGGACGCCCATCGATCATTGCAATCAGACCGGACACTGGAGAGCTGCTGCAGGGCAGTGCCAATCATGGACTCAGCAATCAACCCGATACAAGTCAACTCGGCATCCCACTCGCAAGCCGCGCAAGACCGCGAGGCGTCGTGGACACTGGTTCGCGGTTCTGCCAGCGACAATGATGATCAAGTGCTCGTGTTTCCACTGCCATTTTCTGTGGGGCGCCGCCCTGGCTGCTCGATGCAGTTGAACTACAAGACGATTTCCGGCAATCACGCAGACTTGTCGCTGGAAAACGACCAACTCTGGGTGACCGATCTGAACAGTACCAACGGCACGTATGTCAATGGCCGTCGCATCAACGAGCCGACGCCGCTGCGCGAAGAAGACTTACTGCAGTTCGCCGATATCGCTTTTCGCGTCAAGAGTGAACGCCGCAATACCACTTGCCAAACCATGCAAGAGGATATGTGCGACAACGCGCTGGCTCTGGTTCAATTCGATCGACTGATGGAGAATCGCCTGGTGACGCCGTTCTACCAGCCCATCGTCGATTTGAAGACCGGTGTTTTCCGCGGTTACGAAGTGTTGGCCCGTAGCCGGCTGTTTGGGCTGGAATCGTGTGCAGCCATGTTCAATGCGGCTTCACGCTTGAACATGGAAGTTGAACTAAGTCGCATGTTGCGTTGGGA
>JANQOL010000805.1 GCA_028289675.1 Pirellulaceae bacterium | reverse complement strand
TGATCTGCAATTAACTGATGCGCAATCGCCAATCTCGGCGATCGGCGGCGATTCACCCGGGCAGAAGCAACGGCCGCTACCTCCAGCCCTTCCCAAGCGCACGCAGCCTACCGGCTTCGCAGCAAAACTCCAAAGCTGTGTCCCAACGCGTCGCTCTGTGTCCCCGCATAGAATCTGTGTCCCCGCAAATCAACGCAGAACTAAATTGTGTGTCCCGCCGAACTGACTCAGAACTGATTGGGTATGGCTGTGTCCCTGATTTGGTCGGCATGGCTGTGTCCCTGATTTGGTCGGCATTTTGGGTGGACCCATGGCAAAAGCCTGCTTGGTGAACGAAGATGATGCTATGAACAAGCCAGATCCCCCTTCCGGTCTTGTCCGTGTTACAGCCGCTAGCCATCCATCGGCAGTCGGTGATCCGGCGGCCAACGTCCAAGCTACCTTGTCCGCCCTGGCCGAGCATGCAGATAGCAACGTCGTCGTTTTTGGTGAACTGTCGCTGTGCGGCTACACCTGTGGCGATCTGTTGGCTCAAGACACGTTACTCGCTGCTGTAGTGTCTGGACTAGAACATCTATGTGCAACGACCGGCAAATCCGAGCAGATGGTCGTGGTTGGGTGTCCCCTGCGGGTCGGAAGCCGGTTGTACAACGTGGCAGCCGTGCTTTTTCAAGGACGAATCTTGGGATTGGTACCCAAGCAATTCTTGCCAAACTACCAAGAATTCTACGAGGCTCGCTGGTTTGCCGCCGCCAACGGAAGTGAACCTGAACAAGTAAATCTCGGTGAGTCACTGGGGACAGTGCCTTTTGGTATCGACCTGCTGTTCCAGGCTGGTCCTCTGAAAGTCGGCGTCGAGTTGTGTGAAGATCTATGGATGCCCATTCCACCGAGCAGTTCCCAGGCCGCCGCCGGCGCCAATCTGTTGCTCAACCTCTCCGCCAGCAACGAACTGATCGGCAAAGCCGCGTGGCGGGAAGTTTTGGTCCGCAGCCAATCTGGCCGCTGCCTGGCCAGCTATGCCTACGCCAGCGCGGGACCCACCGAATCCACCACCGACGTGGTATTTGGCGGACAGTGCCTCGTCGCAGAAAACGGCTATCTTCTGGCCCAATCTCAACGTGTCGGACAACGTGGCTGTGCCTGGATCGAGCACACTAGCGCCACCGCGGACATCGATTTATGCAAGTTGGATCATGATCGGCAGGTGACGGTTAGCTGGCAGCAGGCCACTCAACGCGAAACACGCAAATACCGAACCATTCAAGTAGCGAGTGAACTAACCTGCGACGGTCGCCTAAGACAAGTGTCCGCCACGCCGTTTGTTCCCTCCGCCGGCCCAGAGCTCCACGAGCGATGCGCGGAGATCTTTGGCATCCAATGCGCCGCGCTGACCAAGCGAGTCCGTCGCTTGCCGGATGAAACCTCGCTGCACATCGGTGTATCCGGTGGTTTGGATAGCACATTGGCCTTGTTAGTCGCGGTCAAAACTTATTTGCATCAAGGTTGGCCAGTAACCCGCATTCACGGCTTGACGATGCCCGGATTTGGTACGTCCAAGCGATCGCTGTCCGCGGCCCGCACCCTCATGCAACATTTAGGCATCACCACCGAGGAGATCGACATTCGGCCACTGTGCCAACACACTTTTGCCGGCCTGGGACACCATCCTTTCGGAATCGATATCAGCGATTTGACGATCGATCAACTGACCTCACGGCTGCGTGAGATCCCCATAGATCAGCAACAAGACTTGGTATTTGAAAATGTACAGGCGCGAATTCGTACGATGCTGCTCATGAGCCGCGGTTTCGTACTGGGCACCGGAGATCTATCCGAACAGGCCCTGGGCTGGAGCACGTACAACGGCGATCATATGTCGATGTACAACGTCAACACGTCCGTTCCTAAGACACTGGTTCGATTTCTAGTGCGGTATGTGGCCGATCACCAATTCGAAGGTCTGGCCCGCAATTGCTTGCATGATATTGCTGATACGCCGATTTCACCCGAGTTGCTGCCAACGGATGCGGAAGGCAATGCCCACCAATCGACTGAGAGTACCATCGGCGACTACGAACTCCATGATTTTTTTCTCTATCACTTGATCCGCTTCGGCACGACTCCCAAGCGCATCTTGCAACTGGCTGGCCTTGCCCAGTTTTCGAGGCCGTATTCACCCACAGAAATCCGGAATACCCTCAGGATTTTCCTGTCGCGATTTTTTGCCAACCAGTTCAAACGATCGTGTGTCCCGGACGGACCTAAGGTGGGTAGTGTCAGTTTGTCGCCACGAGGTGACTGGCGCATGCCCAGTGATGCCGAAGTCGACGCGTGGCTGCGCGACCTGGAGGCCTAACCATAGTGAAACGCGATCAGCCGCCAGAGCAAATCGTCAATGCCGCGCCTGGAGACACCTCCAGTTCCGCGACCGCACTTCCACACTTAAGCGGCCCCATGCGCCGCATTTTGGCGGGGCTATCCATCACGTTGCTAATCGTTGCTTTGGCGGTGGTCGGCTACGTCATGAGCGGCTGGAGTTGGGAAGATAGTCTGTACATGGTGGTGATCACAATCTTTGGAATCGGCTACGGTGAAACACAACCGGTCGATACACCTCAGCTACGTTGGCTGACCATCGGCTTGATCGTGTGCGGGTACGGGGCGGCCATCTACACCGTAGGCGCGTTTGCGCAGTTGCTAATTGACGGGGAACTTCGGCGGATTTTGGGAGTGCGACGCATGCAGAAGGAAATCGATCGTTTGCAGGATCATGTTGTCATTTGCGGCTATGGACGCATGGGTAGCCAGTTGGCGCACGCGTTGTCTAGCCGCGGCAAACCACTGTGCGTCATCGATCAAGACTCGCAACGAGTGGATCTGGCCCGTGACCGCGGCTGCCTGGCGATCCAAGGTAACGCCACAGAAGAACGCGTTCTCTTGGCGGCCGGACTTCAACGGGCGGGGATCTTGACCACCGTTCTCAGTGACGATGTAGCCAATCTGTTCATCACCATCACGTCCCACGACCTGAACCCGCAACTGCAAATCCTGTCCCGCGCCGAACAAACCAGCACAACCAAGAAACTCCACCAAGTCGGTGCGGATCGCGTTATACTCCCGGCGAACATCGGCGCGGACCGGCTGGCAAACATGATCTTGCGTCCGAGCGCCGAATCGCTGCTCAAACACGCACAACTGCCCGCGGGCCTGAATGATGATCTGGCCACCTTGGGCCTCAAACTAGATGAGTTAGAGATCCAGGACAATAGTCCTTTGGTGGGCGGCTCCGTCGATGATTTGCGAGTTCGCAGCGATCATCATTCGTTTCTTGTCGTGGCCATCCGAACGGCTGACGACGAAGTTATCCTCCATCCCGATACCCAGCATGCCTTGCACCAAGGCGACTGCGTCGTCGTACTAGCCCATGATGAACACATTGCTCAGTTGTGTACTCGCTATGCACTTCAGAGCGAGTTGGACAGCAATTTGCCCGAAAGTCCGAGCGCGAGCCGCGCGGGTCTATAGCGCGTAAATCAATGATTGCAGACTGGACGAACGACACTACGGTTAGCTGCCTCGCCCTGTTGCAGCTAGCGCATTGTCGGTCGCGGTCATCATCTTCGAGCGCACCGAAACACCTCCACTCAGATTGCAAACTGACTGGAAGCCTTTGCCACGCAGCCAACATGCGGCCACATGAGCTCGTTTGCCGGAATGACAAACAGTGATGGTCGATAATTGCGGATCAAGTTCTTCCCAACGTTCGGCCAGCTGGTCAATGGGGATATGAATGGCTCCCGGCAACGGGAGTTTTTGCAACTCGCTCTCCGAGCGAACATCGACAACTTGCAACCCGTCTAAATCGTGATCGTAGGGCACCAGCTCGGGCCAACTTGCCAGATCGTTTTGTGCCACGAACGCAGCCATATGCAGCGGATCTTTAGCCGAGCCAAACGGCGGCGCGTAGGCGAGGTCCAAATCCGCCAGATCATCGATCGATCCTCGAAACTGCAACACGCTGGCAACCACGTCCAGACGTTTGTCCACTCCTTCGGCGCCGATGGCTTGCGCGCCCAGCACGCGGCCTTGCCGATCGTAAACGATCTTCAGCGTCAGCAACTTTGCCCCAGGGAAGTAACTGGCATGGTGCGGTGCTTGAATGGTAGCCGTGCGGTATTCCAGTCCCTGCCTCCGGCAAATTCGCTCATTTAGCCCGGTC
>JANQOL010000804.1 GCA_028289675.1 Pirellulaceae bacterium | reverse complement strand
TGAAGAAACGGCTGCGCTTCCTCAAACTGGCTGCCTCCCAAACGCAGAATGCCCTCGAGCGCGTCCAACTGAAGCCGCACATTGTCATCGTCGTCAATGCGAAAGCCCATTACCGTGGTTGGAATGCGGATCTTATCGATGTCGCTCTTTTCGATGGATTGGAAGTAAGCTTGAAGCGCTTCCGGACCTCCGCTCATATGACCGTACATCTCATTTTGAAATTCCATGAGACCATCGATCATCTCGCACCAATCCTCGCCGCCGTAGATGAACACTTCGTCGCTGAACATCTCGTCGGCCATCTTGATCAAATTTTGAACATTTGGATTCTCCAAAGCCCCCTTGGCTTGCTCCAACGGGCCTTGAGGATTCTCCCACTGCTCCCAGAACTCGGATTCCAGCTGCTGCACGAAGGGCACGGCACGCAAGCGGGCGACGAACTTGCCATCGATAATCTCTTGCCATTGATCGTCCAAGTTGACCGACGTTGCGAAAAATGCGGCTTCTTGGGGAGCGATGGCGGCAGCCGTAGAAGCCAAATCATCATCCGCTCGAATCTGAGTGGATTGCGGCGCGGCCCAAGCGAACACGCAGCAACTAAGTCCCCAGACAAGTTGTTTGACGATTGCCGGACGATCAAATGACATGGAATTTCAGCTCCCCAAATGTAGTGTGGAAATTGGCCGCCAAGACAGTTTGAACTCTAACGAAACGCATTACGATCCGCTACTCCCGTCGCTGGGGAAAGCCGAAAATTGGCGGACCAAACGGTTGCCAGCACCTCGAATTAGCCGGCTGGCTGCATGACCGACGAACCATTCACCCTCGACGGCCAACGAAACATCGTCGAGATGTTCGGACTTGACCGCTGCCAACAGTGGCGATTGCCCGCGCTCTGCGCCCGATTGTGCGGCGCGTGTTAAGCCGCTGTCGTGTCCTGAATTGGATACATTGGCCGGATGCACTTGGTGTAAAGGCCACCGCCGATAATCGCTCCTAGAATGGGTGCGATGATATATACCGTCAGCCAGCCCCAGTCGCTGCCTAAGGGCAAGGCAACTTGCCCCCAGCCCGCTAAGGCCGAGAACAAACGCGGAGCAAAGTCTCGCGCAGGATTAAAGCACGCTTGTGTCAGCGGAGCGATTACAGAAATCAGCAAAGCTACTGTCAGTCCAATGAATACACCAGCCAAATGACGCGCCGGCGCACCCGTGTTGCTGGGATCGGTGCAGACAAAAACCATGATGGCCAGCAAGGCCGTTCCAATCACCTCCGCCATGAAAGCCGCTCCATGCGGAACGGATTTTTTCAACTCGGCGTGCTTCACAGCGTCGTATGGTTCCTCGCCTGCAGCTAAGCCGCCGGGGTTGGGGAAAAACTCACCGTAGCAACTGGCCGTAATCTCACTGCCAGGCTCCCCGCGCACAACTCCCTTGGCCGCCTCAACGGCCGCCAGCTTGGGAGAGAAGATGACATACAAGACTGCCGCCGCCAGAAACGCGCCGGCAAACTGAGCAGCAATGTAAGGCCCCACTCGACGACGATCGAAACCGTCCCACACGCACAGCATGATTGTAATGGCGGGGTTAATGTGGGCTCCGCTGACGCTGCCGACGGTGTAAATCGCCAGCGCGATAGCCACACCCCATACAACAGCGACTTGCCACAATCCGGACTGAGCTCCGAACACAACGGCCGCGTGTACAGCACCACAGCCAAAAAAGATGAGGATAAATGTGCCTATCAATTCGGCGACCATACAGTCGCGTAGACTGGGGGGAGATGATTTCACGATGCGCAACTCGGGTATCGGAAGAATTCGTCAGACTTCGCCATTGTAACAAGCGCTGTAGGTTGGTTGCCAATCAAGGGCTTGAGCTACCCGTTTTCAGCTGTTCGCCGTAGCGCTGCCAGCCCCCTGAGTGTCGCTTGTTCGGCGTTTCTTGGGCCGGACGCTTTTGGCAGCTACCTTGATTTGTGACCTGGGGCGGTCTACGGTGAGCCTCTGATCGTGTCGGCTACGCGACGATTTTCTGCGCACTGTCAACTTCCGCACTCGCTGAGCGTAAAAAGCACAGTCGTATGCTCGGCGCAATGTGATACTGGCAAAGTTGCTATTTGGATAGGGATAAGAAAAGTGATTCGCAGCTACTTCTGCTTCGGGCTATTCGTGTTTTGCGTACTGACTGGTTCCCTGCTGACTGGCGCAAACGACAGATCCATCGCCCAAGAAGCGGTTCGGCCGGATGTGCTGTTCATCGCCGTTGACGACCTGAATGACTGGACTGGTCACCTCGGCGGTCATCCTCAGGCCCGGACGCCCAACATTGATCGTCTGGTTGCCCGAGGTGTGACGTTTACGAACGCTCATTGCGTCGCCCCCGCTTGCAATCCATCTCGCGCTGGCCTGATGAGTGGCATCCGTCCTTGGCGGTCGGGAATTTATGTCAATGGCGATCCAGCGGCAGGCGTCATGCGACGTACTTTGACCATCAATCGTCACTTCCTAGCCAATGGCTACCTGACTTTGGGTGGTGGCAAGATTTACCACAACTTGCAAGCAGAGGGTCGTGATGATACTTGGTCAGAATGGGTCGGACGATTTTCTTCTCCAGGGAAGAACCTCAACTTGAATGGCTTGAAAAAATCTCATTTTGATTGGGGCCCACTCGATTGTCGTCCTGATGAGATGGGCGACTATCAGCTTACCGACTGGGCCATTGAAAAACTAAAAAATGCACCTGAAGACCAACCCCTGTTTTTGGCGGTTGGGTATGTGAAACCGCATTTGCCCTGGTATGTACCTCGACAGTATTTTGATCGCTTCCCGCCGGACACGATCCAGTTGCCTGAGGTCACGGACGCTGACTTGGCGGATGTGCCGGCTGCCGGTCGCAAGATGGCGCGGCCCGAGGGTGATCATGCGGCGGTGGTCAAGAAAGATCAGTGGAAAAAGGGCGTGCAAGGCTACTTGGCGACGGTTTCGTTTTTGGACGATCAGGTGGGGCGACTGTTGCAAGGTCTTGAAGACAGCCCGCGGGCCGACCGAACCATTGTGGTTTGGTGGACCGACCATGGCTGGCATTTGGGAGAGAAGCAGCACTGGCGAAAGTTTGCGCTGTGGGAAGACGCGACTCGAACGTCGATGGCAATCGCTGCGCCAGGCGTGACGGAGCCAGGAAGTCGTTGTGGGGCACCCGTCGACTACACGAGTGTCTTTCCGACGTTGTGCGAGCTCGCGGGCTTGGAAGTTCCTGACCATGTCTCCGGTCCTAGCCTGCTGCCTCTGCTCAAGGAGCCCGATACGGATTGGGAGCATGTGGCGATTTGCACGCATGGTCGTCGCAATCACGCCGTCATTGACAATCGTTACCGCTACATTCGCTACGCCGACAATACTGAAGAACTGTATGATCATCAATCGGATCCACGCGAGTGGAATAACTTGGCAAACGAAGATGGCTTAGTGAAGATCAAGCAGCGTCTAGCAGCGTATCTTCCCGCGCCTGCCTCGGAAGTGGCGCCAACGCAAGCTTCAAAACAAAAGAAGTCGAAGAAGTAGTCATGGTGCATAAATCTGTTTTAAGATGCCTCGTCGTTTTGGGCTTGTTGCTGTCTAATGCCAGTCGGGTTCAAGCTCAACCGAAGCAACTGCCACTGGACGACTCCAAGCAGTCCTTTGGAGCGGCCAATTCACCTGGAGTTGCAGTCCAGCGAGACCGTGAGCATGTGTTTTTGGAAATCCAGGACCCTAGTCTGAACACCGTTAGTATTCCCCGGCTGGCAGCACCGCTGCAGGCCATTCGCTGGCAAAGACACGAGGGGGCCAGCGTGATTAAGTTCAAGCCTGAACCGGATCGCTGGACCATTAGTTGGGAGACTCGTCCGCCGAATGCCGACACTCTCGTGATTCAGTTGGCCGGTCGTCCTTTGCTGATGGAAGAGTGTCTGCCCATCCGCGCCGCCAGTGACTCGTCGCTAATGTTGCCCGCGCACTTGGGAGTCACGCGCGGCGAAAAGCTGCGTTATGAACCGCAGACGTTTAAGAACACGATCGGCTACTGGACGGTTGCGGGCGATTCCGTGCACTGGGCAGTACAGATTGATTTGCCGGGTCGCTACAACGTGGCGATTTTGCAGGGCTGCGGCAAGGATCAGGGTGGTAGTCAGGTCCGTCTCCAGATTGCGAGGCAGGGTGGTCGGCAGGAGACGATGGTCGAGCAATTTGAGGTCATCGAGACAGGGCATTTTCAGAACTTCCAGTGGCGTCACTTGGGAGAAGTGCAGCTGGACACTGGCCGACACAATGTCATGTTGAATCCCGTGTCCATTGCCAACAAAGCCGTCATGGACGTTCGCGCCATCCACCTCATTCGCATTCCTCAATAACCAGGACACTCCCCAACACGGGGACACACCCTAGGCAACGAGACGACGTAATACAGGGACACGGCCCAACAAGGGACACACGACCTGCAGTCGAATCTCCACACTGGGACAGCCCAGACAACCCAAACAAGGAACACACAATAAACCCAAACAAAGGGACACACAATTTAGTTCTGTGTTGATTTGCGGGACACAGATTGTATGTGCGTTGATCTGAGGGGACACAGATTCTATGCGGGGATAAAGAGCAACGCGTTGGGACACAGCTTTAGAATTTTGCTGCGAAGCTGGCAGAACGCTTGGGAAGGGCTGGAGGTAGCGGCCGTTGCTTCTGCCCGGGTGAATCGCCGCCGATCGCCGAGATTGGCGATTGCGCATCAGTTAATTGCAGATCA
>JANQOL010000788.1 GCA_028289675.1 Pirellulaceae bacterium | reverse complement strand
ACGATGATCTCGTTGCCACGCCAGACGCTACCAACAACTTGATCGTCCTGAGCGACAAAGAAAAAGACCAGTATCAATTGGCGGGAATTCCGACGGGGCTGGTGTATCGCTACCAGTCACCCGCATGGTCAGCTGAATTCCAAATTGACCGTACACAACCTCGGACGATCGCTCGAGTACTGTCCTTCCTACGTTTGGAATTGGAGTCAGTGACAGCTCGCCACGAGTTAATCTACCTGGTCGATCAGGCCCGCACTCGACGCCTGGTGTTTTCGCTGCCAGAGTCGACACCCAGTGAACTGAGCCTGCGTGGTCTGGATGGCTTGCAGCTGAAGCAGAGTTCTAGCGAAATGAAAGATGGCAGGCGGGAATGGACGGTCGAGTTGGCTGCTCCTCTTTCCGGACGCCTTCGATTGGCTGTCGACTACGTTCAAGCACTAGATGAGGACGTCAGCGAACACGAGCTACCTGCGGCCAGGGCGGAACAGATTGAATATCAATCTGGTGTGGTCGCCGTTGAAGGACACCCAGAGTTAGAAACGACGCTCATCAGTACGCCACGGCCTGTCGACATTGGCGAGATGGTCGACGCGGATTATCAACCCGGCAAACGTTTGCTGGGAGCGTTTGGGTATGTGGGAGTCCAGGATCAGCTATCGGTCAGAATAGCTCGACACCAAGTCTACGGGCTGCCCACGACCATCGTGGAACGAGCGCAGTTGATTAGTCTGCTGTCACCTCAAGGCGTCGTACAGTCTGTGGCCCGATTTAGACTGCAGACCAAAGCCAACTATTTAGAGCTCCGGCTTCCGAGTTCGGCCAGCTTGTGGTCGGTGCTCTTGGACGGCCAACCCGCGCTACCGCAACGGCAGGATGAACGAGTCTTGGTGGCAATACCAGCCAAGTCGAATTCGCTGGTGCGTGATCTACAGATTGTCTACGAGTCGCCCGCGCAGCCGATTGTTTTACGCGGCAACATGGATGTACTGGCACCGCAATTGTATGCACGGAGTGCAGACAGTGTGCCGAGCATGATTCCAACACCGACAGGGGCGAACTCCACAGACGGTGTGCCGATTCCCATCGCCGATTTGGATTGGCAACTGGTCTTGCCATCAGGCTATCGTCTGGCCGCGCGAGATGGTCAAGCTGTCCGCCGATCCAACCGCGGCATCTTAGCTCAACTGAGTAGCGCGTTTTGGTGGGCGGGTGGAGGAAGCTACCAAGTTCTGTCCGGTCGCGATTTGCAAACAACGGTCGAGGCGAGCGTCGGATCGACGACCGACGAAAATGAGTACGCCGATAAAACTGTCCCGCAAGCCGCAAATTTGTCTGCGATACAGGCACCGACCACTTTGGACGATTTCCGAGCAAGCGGAGAATTGAGTGACAGATCGATGGCCAACAACGAGCAGGCGGCCGGACAATCTGTACCTTTAGCGCTCAGTGGTCAGGAGCTCCAGCGAGCATCTTCGACGACGGGAGCTAGCCAGACACAGTCGCAACCAGGCCGGTCGCCATCCGATCAGGCGGATTGGTGGGCTTTGGAGGGGGTGCGCAGTCTAGCGATTGACTTGCAAACTCACCAACACGCGGGGCAACGCGTCTCGCTCAGCAACGTGGGGTCCCGCTCGACAACCCAATTGACGATGTTCCACCTTCATCGCATGCGTTGGCTGGCCGCCGCGATCGGGCTGCTCGTGTTCGGTATGGGCCTGTCCCGACGCGGCTGGCAGGCGCGCATCAACTATTTGTTTTTGGTGACATTTCTGGCAACTTTAGCTCCCGTACTGACCGGCTGGGTGCACGAACTAGCACCGCTGCAACAGTGGACTTGGGGCTCAACGCTATGTCTGCTGGTGCTCTACCTCTCGCAGGAAATCGGCCGAAGTGCAAAGCGATGGATTGCACCCTGGTCAAGAAACCCGGGGGGCGGCAGTACCGCGATCATCGGAGTGGTTGGCGTGGGGATCTTCACCAGCGGAGGAGGACAACTGCTGGCTCAGTCCGAGGTAACGGCAGCTCAACTTTTCTCAGGCAATGATACGTGGCAGGCTCGGCAGGCAGAACCCGAGACAAGTGAGCCACTCACAGCGGTGTCCATTCCTCAAAATGCAGTTATCGTTCCCTATGATCCAGATTCGAACGTCCGCGTCTCCAGTGCGGAACGCCTCATGGTCCCTTTGACCACCTATGAAAGGCTGTGGAATCTTGCCTATCCCAAACGGTCTGCGGCGCAGCCTGAACCTCCCGTTGCGTATGCCTGGGCGGGGGCCGAATATAAAGCGGAATTGCCGGCTACAGCCCAGCTAACGATCCGCGGCGTACTAAGGATCGAACAATATGTGGACGGTCACATTGCCGTTCCCCTACGATTGCAAGGTGGTGTGCTCGAACGCGCCACAGTAAATGGCCGGCCCGCCAAACTGAGCGTGGCTGTGCCTGATGCGCCCCCAAAATCAATGCATCCGATTCCCGCCATTGGAGCTGGTCCGAACGAACTGTTGATGCTCCACTTGCAAGGCGCCGGAACCAAAGAAATCGAGCTGGTTACTAGATGGGAGGTTGGCAAGCGAGGCGGGTGGCGCGTCGCGCATGGCGCTTTGCCAACGGCACCGGCGACGACCCTGGAGCTAACTGCTGGCGGAGAACAAACCGAAGTTCGTTTGACGGGATTAAGTGATCGATCCAGATACCTGTTGAACGACAGCCAACAACGAATCCGAACCGCCTTGCCCATAGCTGGTCAGCTGCAGCTGGAATGGCGAGATCAAGTGGAGGAGGTGCACGCCGACCAAGGACTTACCGTACGCTCCCAGGCGGTATTTGATGTGCAAGAAGACGCACTGCGACTGGTTTGGCGCGGTGAGTTGCAATTTCGACACGGACGCAGAGATGCATTCACCTTGGAGGCGCCGCACGGCTATTTGATTGAGCGTGTTCACGGAGCCAATCTACGCGGTTGGTCCAGTCAGAATAGCGAGCGCGGACAACGCATCGACGTCGAGTTGCTGAAGGCCGTCGCCGATCGAGAGACTCTAACGGTCATCTTGAGCAAGCAGAGCTCCATCTTGTCGGTTGATGCACCCGACCGGACTCCAATCATGGTTCCCCAGCTGCACGTCCCCGAGGCCCTGCTGCACCAAGGGCAAATCGTACTGAGGCGCAGTTCACTACTTGCCTTGAAAGTGGACGGTATTCAGGGACTCAGTCGAATCGACTTCCCCAACTTGGATTGGCATTCCGCGGAGGCGAGGCCCGGCCCGTTACCTTTGCAGCCCTATCAAGCGTATCGGTTTACTCAGCCCGGATTTCGTTTGCCGCTGACAGCGTCGTTGATCCCGAACGAATTCCAAGTCCAGAATCAAATGCTGCTGAAGGTTTCCCAGCTAGAAACACAGCTGGAGTCGCGGCTGCTGGTCACGGCCGGTGACCGTCCGGTCTATAACTTGCGAATTCGGCTGCCCAACGACCTCGATCTGCAACCGCCGGAATTCGCCGGAGAGTTCCAATGGTCGGTGTTGAACAACGCAGCCGTTGACGAAGATGATCGGCAATTGCTGGAACTCTACTTTGCCAATGGCATGCAAGGAACGTTTGCCGTTGTGCTGCGGGGAATTCTCTCTGACCAAACACTAGGACCAGGTGACACCGCGACCATCGAGCTTCCCAAGTTCGATGTAGAGGCCGCGCAGGAGCAAACAGGGACAATTGTCGTTCAAGCCGATCCAGCTTATCAAATTCAGGCAGCGAATCTGTCTGACTGCGAGACCACTCGCTTGCGGTCGGTGAGAACGTGGTTGTCGGCTGAGCAAGCACGCTTGGCACGTGTCGTCATTCGTCACAATTCGGCGTCCTACGATGGCCAGCTGAACGTCACGGCCAGGACCCCACAAGTTCGCAGCTTGGCGATTTGCAATGTGAAGGTGACCGACAGAGCGGTCGAAGAAACTATCTATCTGGAGGCTACCATTACATCCGCGGGTATTCGCGAATACCAGTTTCAGCTGCCCGGCCGACTGCGCAACGCCCGTATCCAAGCACCTTTGATCCGGCAAAAAACGATCACCGCGATAAGTGATGAGGAAGACAGTCCAATTCGCGTGCGGCTGGAGCTGCAGGACGACATCATGGGGCAGTTCGCCGTCATCGTCGAACACGACCGGCTGCTAACAGCACAAGCGCAGTCGGTGCCGATTCCTGTGATCGAAACCGGTGTCACCGAAATGCGGCTGATCACTTTGGAGAACGTAGGGCGTGACGAGCTCCTGGCGGATGAAATGGTCTCCGTCGACGCGGTGGACCAAGCAGAGTTGCAGCAGTTGCGACGCGCGCGTCATCTGGGAAACAACTCGACTCAAGTCTACCGAGTTCGCGAGAATCGAGCCCGCAACGTGGCTCCGTCGCTGACCTATAGAACACGAGGGCGACAAGCTGTGGTGACCTCCGGCGCACGCATTGGTCTGGCGCAGACTTTACTGGTCTTGGACGAAGTCGGTGGCTATTTGGCTACGCACGAATATCGGGTCGAAAATCGCACCGAGCCGTTCTTGGAAGTCGCGTTGCCGAACGGTGCTCGCTTGTGGACCGTGCATGTGGCCGGTCAACCTGTCAAACCGGCGACATCCTCGACTTCAACGCGCAATGTGCGCGTTCCTCTCGTCAAGACGGCCGAAGGTGACTTGGACTACCCGGTGACCTTCAAATACGGCGGGCGACTGCCGACGCTCAGTTGGACCGGCAGCACCAAATTCCCCTTGCTCAAGACTGTCGGAATCAACGTGGAGCAGTCCCAGGTCCGTTTGCGGCTACCCCCGGAACATCACTGGTTCAACTTCGGTGGGACCATGGGGCGGGTGGAAACGGAAAACGAACTAAAAGCTGGTTGGTTGTCGTTTCGAACGAAGCAGATCTCCGAACTCACCGAGTTACTGAGTTCGTCCAAAAAAACGTACTCAAAGATCCGTGCGCAAAGCAATCTTCAACAGTTGGAAGCCGCCATCTCGGAACAGACCTATGCCTTGAAGGCTGGTGAGAATGACGATGACGATGGAGATCTGCAGCTACGGAAAGAACTAGCCAGCAACAAAACTGCTTTGAAGCAAGCGCAACAACAACTTCGGTCGATTCAGCAAGAGGGCGAGCAGCTCCAAGCGCAAGGGAATCGTGATCTGTTGGCGGACTTGTACGGCGTCCAGGAAAACCTCAAGTCGTTCAACGTGCTGGACGGTGCGGGCGCGAATTTCTCCGATGCATCGCCACTGCCAAATCGGGTGGGGGACGCGCCGGCTCAAGCAGACGGAAGCGGCCAGCAGCAGACTCAGCGATTTGGCGGTAGCTGGTTTTCCCGGAACGGGCTGCAGCGAGCTCCTTCAGACGATCCGATGCATGAGAAGACCCGAGCGCAACGGCTACTCTCGGAACAGCAGCTATCCGCCGGCGCCCGTTTTCGCGGAGAGACTAAACCTCAGGCGCCAGCCTTGTTGGGTGCTCCATCGGGAGCAGGTTTCGGAGGCGGTGGCAGTTCAGCGCGCGCCAGATTTGGAGACGTTCGAGAGCAGGCTGCGAAGTACAATCGTCGGCTGCAACTACAACAGTCTGGAGTGCGAGCCGGTGAGCAGTTCGCTGAGTTGTACGGCAAGGACCTTAGGAACAACCGCAGCCGCGCAGCACAACGTGGGCAAGACACCAATCGGAGTTCTGTTTCGGAGTCCGGCTTCGGGGCCGAGGGGCTCGGCGGTCTGGCGGGCGCGGATGCTGGCAACGTTGAACCAAATACCATTGGACGCATGCGTCAACTAGCGCAGTCAGATCCTGTACGGTTGGATCCTGCGCTGGCTGCGAACCAAGATCAATTTGGTCGTCCCGCAAGCAATCTACGGGCTGAGGCAAACGCCCAGCAGGAGGATGCGTATCTGGCCAGCCTCGATGTTCAGCTGCCCGTCCGCGGCCGCGAGTTTCTGTTTTCCACACCCGGCGGCGATCTGGAGTTAACGGCGCGGAGCGTCTCGGTGGCGTGGTTGCAGCGACTGACTTCGATCGCAGTCATCTGCGGCGCCGCACTGGTCGTTGTCTGGAGTTACCGAAGACTGGCGGCTCGAGTCGGCGCTGGTAGCAGCCGCCGATGGTTGGGGGCTGGCCTATGCGGCCTTGGAGTGATGAGCATCTTCGTTGGAATCTTGCCGATCTACGGTGGGCTTTTGTTGTTGGGCGGATGCAGCTGTCTGGTTGCTAATGGAGATTCGCCGGCCGCGGCAGGCTGAGGAGACGATTGACCTCATCGCTCTCGCCCAGTTGAGCTCAAGTGATGAGCTCAGCAGTATTTCTTCGAGAAGCAGCATGC
>JANQOL010000768.1 GCA_028289675.1 Pirellulaceae bacterium | reverse complement strand
GGATAGGCGCTGAAAATGGTCCGTCGTGGCCGGCACAAATCGGCAACCTGGGCATTCCCATCGATCACGCACTTACCAAGGGCCCCTGTCACATCACCGAGCGTAAGATTCTGGCCACCGCCCCCGGCTCCGATCACCGACCACTAAGGTTCCGCCTGCACTACTAGTGCGAGTCGAACGAACACGTGGCTGGCGTCGTTAGAGACGTTGGTTGCTTGGATTTGGTGCGACTGTCGTTTTATTGCATCAAAATTGGCTTCAGATTGGGAGCGAGCTGCAACAGTTCGGCAGTTAATAGACTGCGAATGCGCTTTGTCGTTTTTTGATGTTCGGCCTTGCGCAGCAAATCTTCGGCGATGGGAATCGTTAGCTGCGCGGTCAGCTCTTTGATGGTTGGAATAAACGCCGGACTCATACTGAATCGCCGAAGTCCCATTCCCAGCAGCACGACGAAGGCTTGCGGCTGTCCCGCCATCTCGCCACACAAGGTCACCGGCTTCCCCGCCGCATTGCACGCGGCGACGACCGATCGCAAGACGCGGATCACCGCCGGCGACAAGGGCTGACAGAGGTGGCTGACTTTAGGATTGTCACGGTCGGCAGCCATCAGGTACTGCACTAGATCATTGGACCCGATCGAGACAAAGTCCACGGCGGGCAACAGCTGGTCAATCATCACCGCGGCGGCGGGAACTTCCAACATCATGCCAAAGGCGACGTTTCCATAAGGTTGCTTCTCAGCTGCAAGTTGCTGCTGAGCCCGTCGCACGATTGCCCGGAGTCGCCGCAATTCCTCCAGGTTAGTAACCATGGGGAACAGCATCTCCACGTGCGGCTGCGGCGAGTCCTCGCCTGCCGCTGCGGACCGCAAGATGGCTCGAATCTGAGTCAGAAAGAAATTGGGGTGCTCGAAGGACAGCCGGATGCTGCGCCAGCCCATAAAGGGATTCGCTTCCTGCTGACCGCGTCCCAGGAAGGGTACGGTCTTGTCGCCGCCAATATCCAGGGTGCGAATCGTGACCGATTGATTGGGACTGGCTTGAATCACTTCCCGGTAGGTCTCTAGCTGTTCTTCCTCACCCGGCACACTAGCATGTGTCAAATACAGATACTCGGTCCGATACAAACCAATGCCTGCGGCTCCCATAGCGGCCGCGCTGCGGGCATCGGAGGCACCGTTAATGTTCGCCAATAGCTGTAGCCGCTCACCATCTTTGGTAGCCGGTTGTTGGTCGCGATTGTGGGCCAGCTCATCGCGCAAATTAAAGAACTCGCGTTCCAACTTGCGGTATGCAGCCAAGATCTCGCCGTCCGGGTTGATAATCACATGACCTTCTCGGCCATCGACAATCACCGTGTCACCCGTCTTGGTCTGGCGCAACACTCCAGCCACTCCGCTGACCGCCGGAATGCCACGACTGCGAGCTACGATGGCAGCGTGACTGGTCTGGCTACCGGCCTGGGTTACAATTCCGTGTACCGGTTTATCACCCAACATCACGACTTGGCTGGGCAATAACTCGTCAGCCACGACGATGATCGGTCCCGACAACACGCCCGAACCCTTGTGCAAGGCCGCGCTCAAGTAGCTGGTCAATCGCTCCACCACATCGCGAATATCCGCCAACCGTTCGCGCAGATAGTCGTCGCGTGAGCGATCCAACAGACCGCGATAGTATTCGATCAACTTGGCCAGGGCGGCCTGTGCGGTCAGACGGTCATCTTGAATCCAAGAATGGACTTTGCCGATCAGCGTGGTATCCCGCAAAATCGACTCATGCACGGCAAATACGGCCGCCGCTTCCTTGCCGATCTGGCCTTCGACCTTCTGGTGCAGAGCCCGGACGTCATCAATCGACCTCTTGCGGGCATTCTCGAAGCGTGCCGTTTCCGCCGGGATTTCATGAGACTCCAGCAGGCTGCGGTCTGGATCCACGAACACCTCATGAATACAGTACGCAGTCCCAATGGTGACCCCTGGAGATACGGCAATTCCTTTTCGCATGGCCTAAAAATCTAACAGAAGCAGTAGTTCTCCACAATTTGGCCGCAGCCCGAGCCAGTCAGCGAATGGAGCGCAGGTAGCCAATCAACTCGGACATTTGACCGGGCGTCAGCTGGGACTCGAGCCCACTGGGCATCAGCGAATTGCCCGAGCTGCTGAGTTGCACCACCCGCGACCGCTGCACCTGGTGCTCTCGACCGCCGGCTTCGACCAGATGGATGTGAGTGACCGACTCGCTGCGAATCACTCCGGTCAGCACACGATCATCATCCAGCAAAAGGCTGTAGCTGACGTACCGCGGATCGACTTCTCGGTTCGGATCCAATATGGAACTGAGCAGCTGCGCGGGCGATTTGCTGGCCAAGTCCGTCAGTGGTGCTCCGACATCTTGTCCGAGACCCGACAAGCGATGGCATTGCGCGCACACACGTTTAAATTGCTGTGCACCGCGTTGCAAACGCTCGCTATCACCCTGCGCAGTTTCATCAAGCGCGGAGGCGTAGGCGTCGATCACGGCTGTGCGATCCTGATCGATTGGAGGAAAGAGTTGTTTGGACAACGCCGCAACTTGTGCAGCTTGGCTACCGCGCAAGCGCTCGCGCAGATCCGCCGAGAACAACTCCAAAGACAACTCACCACGCTGCGTTGCCTCCAAGACGGATAGCGCGCCGGAATTGGTGCTGGCCAGCACCCGTAGCGCCCTTTGCATCTGTTGCCGGTCCAGCAGTCCCAGAGACGACTGAAGTACGTCGACTAAAGCTGGACGCTGAGTGTCTTCGACGAGGGATATGGCGGCTTGCTGCCACCTCGTTTCGCGACCCGGCTTGAGCCAGTCGCTGAGCAACTGAACCTGCTGCTCTTCAGGCAACAACTTCACCCGTCGCCAACGGTCGAACCCGTCGGACCTCGCCAGCGTGCTCGACACCGATTGGGTGACAGATTGTCGCTGCAAGGGACTCAAACCGGACAGAATACTGCTGAGCCCGGATTCTCGCTGCAACTCGCTAAGCGCGTCCAGCCACAACGACTGTCGCGGTTGCTCTCGATCACTTAGTTGCTCCCGGATCCACACCGTTAGGTCCGTGTTTTGTTCAGCGACCTGAGCCCACTCGCGAATGACCAGCTGCAGCCACATCGCGTACTGGGTGTCCGGCATCTCGTCGTCAACGCCCTTCATGACCGGGACCAGCTGAACTCCTAGCGATCG
The DNA here is from genome assembly GCA_028289675.1 of Pirellulaceae bacterium. Classification (GTDB taxonomy): domain Bacteria; phylum Planctomycetota; class Planctomycetia; order Pirellulales; family Pirellulaceae; genus Aureliella. The sequence goes on along the minus strand of JANQOL010000768.1, from coordinate 11,163 downwards.
AGCCAGCACTGCGCACACCAAGGGGTCCTTGGCTGCAGCAAATACTCGTCTGGCCAAACGCTGCTTTGGTCCCGATTCGAGCTCGGCGCATAGCTGAGCCGCTGCCAATTGGATCCGCGGTTCAGAGCTCACGTCCAGCGCGTCCAACTGATCGCCAACCTGTGCGGCCAAGCCCGCCAAACGGGTCAAGCGGAGGGCATGTTCCCGCACGCGTGAATGCGAATCCGACAGTAGAGTCCGCAGCAACCCAGGCTCCAACAGCTGGTGGCGGAAGGCAATGTGGGCGGCCAGGACTCTTGCTACCGGCGCGTCGCTCGAGCGGATCGCATGCCGTAATTGTGTCCCCAGTAACCTTGGGTCGGCCGCCTCCACTAACAACTGGCTGGCCATTCTTCGGCGCCAAGCATTGGAGCTGGCCAGCTCGCGAACCAATTCTTCCGTTGTCAGATCGGCCAACACCTTTGCGGCGGGTGCAAGATCACGGCTGGCCGGAGACAAGCGCCAGATCCGCCCTCGATCCCAACCACTATTGAGGTCCAAGTGACGTTTGATCATAGGCGGCAAGCTCTTGGGATGTTCGATCACTTCGCGATACATGTCAGCGATATAGAGAGAACCGTCAGGCCCATCTCCTAGTTGAACCGGGCGGAACCAGGTATCGGTGGAGGTCAGCAGTTCGTTCTGGTCGTCTATCCGCTCGCCTCTCCAATACAACCCTTGATCGATCAGCCGCTTGCGGTGCACTAGATTTCCGCCTACGTCACCGACGAGTGCCGTGTCGTAACCGGCTGGACCAAAATTCGCTGCAGGATCTAAGATGCAAGTGCCCGTAGCGCCAGTGAAATAACCGGCCGGCCGGCCACCTCCCTCCACAGGGCCGGACACCAGTCCGCCGACACGCAACCGCGTCCGTACAATTCGCCAGGGTTCGATGGGACTGGTACGAAATACTTCGGCTTGGGGACCATCGGCGGCAATGCTGCGCCGCAGTCGCGGGAGTTCGACGGTCGACTCCGCCACCCGTCCCAACCACTGCTCTAGATCAATGACTTGCTGCAAATGATCACTGTTACTCGTAACAAAACGATCTCCCCAACGATTAAAGCTCAGCCCATGCTGGCCGCCTCCACTTACCGGCGTGATCGTTTGTTTCAGAGTATCGACGCGAAAATCTCGTCCCCGTAGATTCAACGGATCTGCACCTGGCTGGTGGGCACCTCGCAGCCGGGCGCCGGTCGTACTAGTAGCACCATGTAGATAACCATCGACCCCCCAACGCAGACTGTTAACCATGCCTTGGACGTTTTGGCGCCCAAATCCCTCGAACCAATGCTCAGCAACATCGCTCTGACCATCTCCGTCGCTGTCACGGTAGAAAGTCAGGTAGGGAGCGTGCGCAACCAGCACACCGTCGTGACATGGCCAAATTCCGGTCGGCCAGGACAATCCTTCGACAAAAGTCTTCCGGTAGTCCATCCGACCATCCTGGTCGCGATCCTCCAACACCGCGATGCGGCCCAAGTGGGCATCTGGTCGTTCACTGTAACCCCGCATCTCGACGACCCATAAGCGCTGCCGAGCGTCAAAGGCAAACGCGACCGGATCCGTGACCAAGGGCTCGGCTGCGACCAACTCGATGCGAAATCCGTCGGCCACTTGAAACGCGCGCAGTGCCTGCTCCGGCGGCTGAGGAGGAATTCGCGGCAACTGATCCGCATAGTCAATAGACTCTTCGATGGCCGCGGGAGTGACTACCGAATTGGACTGTCCGACTAGGCGTTCGGCTGTGCTCGGAATGATTGCCAAACAGCAATAGACAGTTCGTAACACAAGCGGATTTGGCCTGAAAATCATGGTTGATCGCGTTCACGCAGCTGTTGGCAGAATGACCGTCGCGTAGTGTCTTGAGCGGCCCTGTATTTTGGCGGCCGTTACAGCGCGAATGCGGGTCGCACCGATCACATGGCCCGTGCCATCGACGATAGTGGATGCTCTTTTCGTCGAAAACTGGGTACACCCAGCGTAAAAATGCTCTAGACTCGATGGTCTGTCTCTTGATTGTATTTCGTCCGCGCCAGCTTATTTTAGCCTGCTGTCGCAGGTGGTGGTGAGGCAAGTACGGTGCTATTTCAGACCGCAGTTTACCTGTTTGCGACCATCGGCGTGATTGTCGTCATGGCGGTCATCGCCTTTGCCGTTGCCTATGTCATTCTGATGCGGCGGCTGGCATTGAAAATGCGCGACACGGTCGAGGAAATGGAAACTCTGCTGTCGCAAGCCGTCGCGGACACGGACAGTTGTGTACCGCCTCTCCGGATTCACCTCGAACCCACGGTCAAGGCACCCAGCCCTGCCGGCTCGCTCAACGATCGCATCGTGCGTTGGCTGGAAGCACACAGCTTCTGTTTTGTCGGCGATTTTGAGATCGAGGAACTGGGCCACGAATTGCTGCAGATCTTTCTCAGTGATGATCGGCGCCTGGTCGCCGCCATGCGTTATCCCACCGATTGTTCAGAGCCTTATGTCGAGTTCTGTTTTGATCTGGGCAAGGGACAACGCGGCGGAGTCGGCAATCCACCAGCGTGCACACTGCAGTTGCCGGACGAAGCGGTGGGGAAGTTCTATCACACGAAGCTCAGTGACGACTTTGGAATCCTGAGCCGAATGTGGTTGGATGCCAAGGAGTTGTTGGATCAACATGCGGTCATACCGGTCGAAGCCGATCAAGTTGCCGAGTTCTTTGAGGACGCTCATGCGGCGGAAATGGATTGCCGAGTGATTGCCGGCGGCGTCTCGGAGGAAGAGATTCGAGCTGCGTTCGTCGCCCAAGGAGTCGAGCCTACGCCGCGGGACATTGAAGAGCTGCAGGAGCAGTGGCAAACCAAGATCGACGCCCATATCTTAGATTTTTCTGCTCGTAGCCTGAATCATCACCACGCCGGGGAGCGCATACTCATCGTTTACGATGGCAGCACTGGCAACTACTTGGTGAAGCAACTGCGTGAGACGTTGGAAGAATTACAATCCGCACAATTGCTGTCGCCGGAGAGTCTACGCACCGCGTTTATGGAACTTCGCGAACTACTCAACCACTTTCCTCCGCGAGAAGCCATCGCGCGTTTCCGTCCTCTGTTGCCGGACGCACTGCGATACCGGCTGGTTGATCAAGTCACCCAGCCCGTAGAAGCCGATCTTTATCTGCTGCCGAAACCATAGCGTGACCTGCCGTTTTCGAGCTTGCACGATGGGTTAGCTCGTCGACGCACAAGCCTTGTGTTCGCGCGACTTGCGCTAGCTGCGTTCTGGTGAACTTTGTTCTGCGGCCCATCGCTTCAACAGTTGCCAACAGACCAGCTGCATGCGTGGTAAATGGAACGGCCCTTTCCACAGATTGCCTTTTAGGGTCGAGCTTCGGCTACCATCACGATGCAGGTATCCGAACCACTCGCCGTCGCGTGTGTCGGGAAAGTGCCGATATGCCCACTCGTGAACTTGTCGATGGTATTCCGCGAATTGCTCATCGCCGGTCAGTACGTAGGCCATCAACGTGGCAATAATGGCCTCATTATGCGGCCACCAAAACTTCATATCGTGCCAGTATTCCGCAACGCTACCTCCGTGAAGATCCACAAAGTAGAGCAGTCCGCCGTGCTGCGCATCCCATCCGCGACGCCACATCCAGCGTAGCATCTGGGTGCCTAGCTGAATCCATTCCTGTTGCCCGCGATAGTCGCCTTCCCGCATGATGAACCAGGCGGCTTCGATGGCGTGGCCAGGATTCAACGTGCGGCCGTCGAAGTGTTCGACGATCTCACCGCCGGGTCCCACTTGTTCGAGAACGACTTCCAAGTCCGCTTGGACGAACTCGCGAATTGACGCGACACTCCAGTCGATCCAATGGTCGGCCTGCTCAAACTGAACCGCCTCGCGCAGTTCTTGAGCTGTCACCAGGGTGATCATGGGGACACTGATGCTCTTCAGTCTTCGTGCCGGTTCATACTTCGCACCACCAGGCGGAGATTGCGTGCTATGGTCGACGAACTGTTGGAACACTTGGACCGCCCGATCGCGCCACTGTGAACTCTGTGTGGCTTGCGCGTATTGGGCCATGGCGATACTCGCAAAGCTCTCCGAAAACGCGTAGCGTCGTTTGCGAACTGGCCGGCCATCTCGGGTGACCTGGAACCACATGCGGCCGTCTTGATGATCGAAGCAGTGACGATCGATGAAGTCGATACCCAGCTGGGCGGCGTGCAGCCAGTCTTCCCGCCGCTCGACCTGATTGTAGAGCTTGGCCAGAAGCCAGGCGAAACGCCCCTGCTGCCACACCCCTTTATCGGAGTCGACTACGGTACCGTCCCGGTCGACGCAGGTAGTGTTACCACCGTAGCGCTGATCTAGACCGACGGACAGCCAAAACGGCAACGTGTCGTGCAGCAATCCGTCGCGGTAAACGCACTGCAATGAATGCAGCCGCGCAGCCGTCTCAGCGGAACTGGGCAGAGCGTTTCTACTCTCGGACAATCCGCGCACCCAATTGTTGCAACGTTTCCAATTGCTGCTCTAGGCGATCTGATTTCAACGGGTTGTCTTTGATGTAGATTCTCCAGAACGGAGCGAAACGATGTTTCTCATCAGCTTCCGCCATGTCGACAAGTGGCTGCAAATCATCGAGTTTGTTACCACTTAGATTCAAGTATTTGATTTCTGTCAGCGGCTTAAGAAACTCAGTGGACTCCACACCGCATTTGGCAACATCCAACGATTCTAGCCATTTGAGTTGGCCAATGGGTTTAAAGTCTTGAACGGGATTCTCAGCAAGATAGAGCGACCATACTTTGGTGAGCTCCTTCAACGTTCCGATCTTGCGAATCTTGTTCCCTGACAAGTACAGCGACCGCATGTTGGACATTTTGGCCAAAGGTCGAATGTTTTTGACACGATTCCCCGTCAACTCCAAATACTGAACGCGTTTGAGTTCTGCTAGCGGTTCGATCGATTCGATTTGATTGCCCGCCAAATTGATCGACTGGAGCAAGGTCAAATCCGCCAGTGGCTTCAGATCCGCAATCTGATTGTGCTCCAAGTCGATTTCTTGGACGGCCACACAGTGCTGCAGACCTTCTAGACTCTTGATCTTGAGGCCTTTGCCGTGCACACGCGAGATGTTTTTGACATCGTCCTCCGTCAACGGCTCGTCGTTGTATCGCTTCTCGAACACTTCTTTGCGGACAGCCGCTTCCAACCCCTTGTCCGGAAACAGATCCTCCGCACTGGCGGACGAGGAGCAAGCAACGCAGGCAAGCAACATCACAACGGGCACACATACCCGGTACTGGAGTTGAGCTCGGACAAACTTCATGGCTGACCTTCCAGATTCGAAGCACGTACCAGGACTGCAGACCAAAATCGATCCTGGGTGGGATTGGATCTCGACAAGCGGCGGGAGGGAATCGTGGGTGCGGAAAGTCCGGCCCACAATTTGCCAGCAGAGCAGGCAAGGATATATAGTAATCGCTGTCCAGAACGACTGCCAAGCTGCGCTGGATCGAAAACTTGGCAATGACATCGACAATACGCGATGACCGCACATTACCAAGAACGTTTCATCTTGAGGGAAGTCATTCGTTTGCCGCTCCGAGCCCTGAGGAGCGGCAACAGACGTAGATCCGAATAGCGTTCCAACAGGGATTCCCTGGCCGCCTAGGTACTTTCGATTTGCGAATCTTGCTGACAGCTTTTGAACCGTACGACGACTGGACTGAGAACTCCAGTTGGCTGGCGATGATGGAGATGTTGCGAGATCAACCTTCGCAGCTGCAGTTGACGACTCGTCGCTACCCAGTTGAGCTAGGTGCCTTGCAAGACAGACTCTCGGCCGATTTGCGCCGACCTTATGATGCCGTCCTGCACTTGGGTCAATCGCCGGGTTCCGTATCCGTCAAACTGGAAGCCATCGCAGTCAACGCCGCTGGCTGTATCGGCGAACAGGGCGAGGAATTGCCGCCGCTCGTTGAAGACGGGCCCACCGCGTATCGCAGTCGGATGCCGTTAGGCGCCTGGGCCGCCGCGCTGCGCGAGTCGCACATTCCGGCAGCGGTGTCCTATCACGCAGGCACATTTCTTTGCAATGCAACGATGTACCTGACTCACCACTGGACTCGCAACCAGCGGCAGCACATGCCAGTGGGATTCGTCCATCTTCCGCTGGCCATGGAACAAGTTGCCAGCCTGCAACGCAGTATGCCCTGTCTGCCTACGGAAACACTCGGTAGCGCTTTGCGACTGATCTTAGAACAATTATACGAATGGTTTCCGCTGAGAAGTGACGCGCATGAACTTGCCTAGAGCAAGCGCCACCCAACGCAACACGCATCTCCCCGGAGGAGATGCGTGACGTGATTTTCAAACGGGTCGCATGACAGTGGCGATGAGATGACGGAGTTGCTGAAACAATACGATCCGCTCGCGCGCCGGCCTAAGTCAAACGTTGGAACTTGAATTAAAAGACATCCAGGATGAAGTGATGTCCCCAGTGGTAACGTCGCGAACTGGGATAGTAGTTATGCCAGCCCTTGTTGTAGACCGGGATTTGCATCTCTGGTGGATAGCGATGGTACAAGCTGTCGCTACTGCGGAAGTATTCGTTGCCGCGGAAGTTCTGCGGATAGAATACATAAGGATAGTGATAGAAGCGTGAGCAATCGCGATTGCTAGCCGCTCCACCCCAGGAACGCCCGTAAGCCATTGCCTGGGGGCCTCCCGCGTTGCCCGCGCCAGCGTATGCCCCACCAGTGGTTCCATATCCGTAGCCACCACCGTTCGAGCAGCCCACGCAACCGGACGAGTAGTTCCGACCGTAGGAAGCCAACTTGACTTTCGGCTTGGCCGATGCGGCCACGTCGGCATCTTGAGCTTGCACCTGGCTGCCACCCAAGCACAAGGAAATCATGGCAACTGGAAGACACAATTTGCGAAACATGTTCGAACCCCCTGGGACTTTGCTAATGCAACCTGGATCAGTTGACGCTGAAAAAGCCCGGAATCGGTGTCCCAGAGCCTCCGCGAACTGAGATCGGCAATCGGCAAACGCCTAGTTGAAAGAATATTCGCTACATCCCGCATTACGCTTAGCGGCGGCAGCATGCGCAAACTTTAACGCCGCCTGCTTCTCCGCTGCTTTGCTGTCAATGCTCGAACAACGGTCGACGGGTGCGGGACGTCCGGCCTGACCAACAGAGAATTGGCCGGGAGACAACACTCGGTCACATCTTAGGTGGGCGTCTTGCCTTGCGCGATTTCCTCTTCCCACTGATCCATCAGCGGCCAATCTATGGCACAGGTTCCGAAATCGGCCATGTGCAGATAGCCCTTCAATCGCTCAATCGTCGTGTCCAACATTTGTTCTTCCTTGCGGAAAATTGGACCGTGACTAGGCAGCAACCACTGCACGTCCGAGTTACGGATTCTTTGCAGCGAGCGAATGAACGCGCTGATGTCGCTGCCATGGTGCGCGTCGATCGCTCCCACGCAGCCATCTCGGTAGATGTTGTCGCCGCTAAACAGGAGGTCACCCATCCGAAAAGCCAATTGACTGTCGGCGTGGCCAGGAGTGGACCAAACTTCGATCTTGAGATCACCGACCTCGATCACGGAACCTTCATCAATAACATGCTCGGTAGTGACCGCCGGCATGTCCAAATGGATGTTCTGAGCTTCGATTTCGGCGAATGTGCGCAGCTTGTCACCAGCTTCCAGTAGACTTGCCGCTTTCGGATGCGCGGAAACTGACGTCTTGAGTAATTGCTTGGCCAGCGCTAGCCCCTGCCCATGATCGACGTCGGCGTGCGTGGCGACCAATGTCTTGCACTTGGACAGTGGAAAATCCAATTCGCGGATCAGTTCCACGATCTCCTCGACAGACTCTTCATAGCCAATATCGATCAGGATCCATTCGTCGTTGCTGAACACAAGATAAACATTACAGCCAATCAAGTGCCCCGCCTGAAAATTGAGTTCGATGACGTTGGGGAAGATTGTCTTACGTTCCAGCATTGTTATTTTGAGTTAGAAGCCGAGTGAACGAGAACGATTACGTGGTTCAAGATCTAAGCCGATCTCGCGGCCCACATGAGCGGACAACCGCGCGTTGCCGGGCTGTTTGCTAGCAGCGCCAATTGGGCAGGCGGCGGAACCAATGATGATGTGTCGGATTGTATGGTGTGGTCGGCCGGTTTACAAACCCGCCGACCGGTTTACAAACCCATTGCCGAGGCCGATTCCAACGGTTTGAGCCCTACGGACGGAAGACTATGGCGACCCATCGTGACGTATTGAGAGAACTGAAGGCCCTGGCTCGGCCCGACAAGGCCGAATTCTTGCCCGGTTTCTTCAAGGCATTCCCGGGTGGCTACGGCGAGGGCGATCAGTTCTTGGGGGTTGTTGTTCCCGATCAACGCCGGGTGGCACGTAGTTTTCGAGATTTGCCACGCGCCGAAGTGTCCAAACTGCTAGGCTCGAAGTGGCATGAATGCCGGCTGACAGCCCTGTTCGTGCTGGTGGCGCAATTCCAGGGCACTCGCAGCGACTCCAAACAGCGGCAGGAAATCGTCGATTTCTACCTGGAACATCTGTCCGCGGTGAACAACTGGGATCTGGTGGATAGTTCCGCCCACAAGATCCTAGGAGCCTGGCTGCTGGAACACCCTGGACAAAGAAAACTGCTCAGAAAATTGGCCAAGAGTTCGGTACTGTGGGAGCAACGAGTGGCGGTATTGGCAACCCTCCCGTTGATCCATGCTGGCGAATTTGACGAGATTCTCCAACTGGCAGAGCGTCTGCTGTCCCATCCTCACGACCTGATGCATAAGGCCATCGGTTGGATGCTGCGGGAAATGGGAAAACAGGAAATCAAAGTCCTGCGTGGCTTTCTAAGCGAACACGCTGTCAGCATGCCGCGTACCATGCTGCGGTACGCTATCGAAAAGATGTCGCCGACCGAACGCCGTCGCTGGCTGACCCTCTCTTGATGTCAGACGACCACGACCACTTGCATCCTCTGCTTTCCTGATCGACCTCATGAACATTGAACCGTCTTCCGATCTTCAACAGCAATCGCATAGTCTCCGCCGACAGTTGGTCCTGTCTTGGGTGCTTATGTTGCTGTTAGTCCTGCTGCTGGTGCTACCCTCGCTCCGATTGTGGTTCAATTTTGGCGTCAGTGGTGACCCGCGGCCGGTCACGCCGCGTGGCGCGCTGGCCGACTTCGAGCAGACCACGGTCGATTTGTTTCGCGAAACCAGTCCGTCGGTGGTCTACATTACCACGCGTTCGCGAGTTGCGGACCGTTGGTCGCGTCAAATCCACGAGATAGAAACCGGAACCGGCAGCGGTTTCGTATGGGATTCAGAGGGTCATATTGTCACCAACTACCATGTGATTCGCGAAACATCCTCGGCGGAAGTCGTGTTCTTTGATCAATCGTCGTTCGAAGCCGAGATCATCGGAGCCTCACCGGATCATGACTTGGCTGTGCTGCGAATTCGCGCACCGGAGAACTTCCTAAGGCCAGTGCTGGTTGGCGAAAGTCACGATCTCGTGGTCGGGCAGAGCGTGTTCGCCATCGGCAACCCATTTGGGCTCGACCAAACATTGACGACAGGTGTGGTGTCGGCGCGCAGTCGCAGCATCGAATCCCCGTCAGGCAGACTCATCAAAGACGTGATCCAAATCGATGCTGCCATCAACCCCGGAAACTCCGGCGGGCCCCTGCTGGATTCGGCAGGCCGACTGATTGGTGTCAACACGGCCATTTACAGTCCGTCGGGCAGCTCCGCCGGAATTGGCTTCTCCGTACCGGTGGACACGGTCAATCGCGTGGTGCCGCAGATTATTCAAATGGGCAAATACGAGCCACCGCGGCTGGGCATTTACATCAACGAAGATATCAACCGCATTATTCGTGCTCGTCATGGAATCAACGGGGTGTTGATTCTGAACGTCGAAGAATCTGGTCCAGCCGGCCGAGCAGGTCTCCGGGGTACGGTGAACAGGCGCGGCGAAACAAGATTGGGAGACATCATCGTAGGCATCGACGATCAGCGCATTTCGTCAGTCAAAGTCCTGCAGGACACCTTGCAAGGCTATCAAGCGGGCGACAAAGTGACTCTTACCTTTGACCGCGACGGCAGTGTCAGCCAAGTGGAGATCACGTTGGAATGATCATTCGCGCACCGCGTCTGCCAGCCCCATCCGGTAGTCCGGAAACTGATAGGTGAATTCTGTGTCCCGGACAATGCGGCTGGGGTCGACTCGTTTGTCACCTGCACGCCGCCGCCGGGAATCGTTGGTCGGCGCGTCGGTGAATTGCGGCTGTGACACGCCACATAGATCAGCCAAGTGCGTATAAAAGTCCATGCGAGCCACCGGATTGCCATCGGAAAAGACGTAACATGGTTGCGGTGGCCGTTGGCGCAGCAGCTGGTGGATCATCCTGGCAATATCACGGCGATGCACCAAATTGAGATAGCCTGATTGCGGCACCGCCAGTGGTCGGCCAGCTCTCAGCTCCTCAGCCAACGGAATTCGTCCGGGCCCGTAAATGCCGGCCAGGCGCAACACGGTCATCTGCTCTGCGGGCCAGTGCTCTTCCAGCCAGCCTTCGGCTTGCACCGCGATCTTGCCGCCAGTGCGGCCGGGGTTGGTCGGTGTCCGCTCATCCACGGCTTGCCCGCCGCCCACTCCGTATACGCCTGTCGTGCTCAAGTACAGCACATCCGGCCACCGATTCGCTGCGTATTGGCTCTGAAACGCTGTGCGGAGGTTTTCCAGGCCCACTTCGTGGCTTCGCTCTCCCAAGTCTTGATCCGACCGATGAGGAACCGAGACCAGTACCCGATCGACATCGGGTAAATCCCGCAAAGTTTCGGGCGCGTGCCAACTGCCGACGCATGGCTGGACCCCCAGCTCACGCAATTCGGAGACGCGCTCCGGCGAACGGGTCAGCGCAAAGACCTGGTCGCCAGGCGCTGCCGTGGCCGCAACTTCCGCACCGACATATCCGCAGCCAACAATCAAGAGTCTCATGAAATCTGCCGCTTCGATCGCCTCAGTCCGATTCCGGCAACTGGGCAGAATCCAATTCCCGCTGGAGGTACTCCAGGG
>JANQOL010000766.1 GCA_028289675.1 Pirellulaceae bacterium | reverse complement strand
GCGGTGCAAGCAGCCATTGGCTCCCGCATCATCGCGCGCGAGACGAAACCCGCGCTGCGAAAGAATGTGACCGCGAAGTGCTATGGCGGTGACATCACGCGTAAACGAAAGCTGTGGGCCAAGCAGCGTGAAGGCAAGAAACGGATGAAGTCCATCGGATCGGTCGACATTCCGCAGAAAGCCTTTATGGCTGTGCTCGATACCGGCAGCGAAGGCAAATAGCGGGTCGGCTGGGCTTGCGTCTTGCCCCGAAGTGTGACGACCAGGGGTCGAGAGTGTCCGTGGTTTAGCGAGATTCCCCTCGAAAAATGGCCCGCAGTTGTTCGGAGACGGACTCCCATTGATCGGCGGCCGCCTGAAAATTGACGTCCATCCAGCGGATCCCCTGGCCGTCCTCCGCGCGCGACTTCTCCGGATGTCCTGGTCGCACCGGAAACTGCCCACTGGAACCCATCGCCAAACGTCCTTCAGTGTCTTCGGAAATAAGGTAATTGGCCAAAACTTGTGCGGCCACAGGGTGCGGAGCTCCCTGGATGACTGCCACCGTGTTCGGTATCCGCAATGTTCCTGGTTGCTCGGGGCGCTGGTCGGGAAAAACGATGTCGACTGGCAAGCCGCTATCAATTTCAATCAACGCATCATCGGTGTCCGTCAATCCAAATGCCAATTGGCCTGACGAAACCGCTTGAGCCACTTGTTTGTTGCCCGACAGCACCACCGCGTTCTCCTTGACGGTGCGGTAGAACCGCTCAGCGGCCTCAGCACCTAACAACTGGTTGAGAATGACAAAGTGAGTTGCTGTGGTGCCAAATAACGGCTCCGCCACCCCGCACTTGCCCTGCCACTGAGGATCCGCCAGATCGCTGACGGAATTGGGTCGCGGCTGGTCAGCCGGTAGCAACTCTCGATTGACAATCAAGATCCGCGCTCGAGCGGCAAAGCCCACCCACGTCGATTTGTCGCTGCGCATGGAGCTGGGCCAATCAGCGGGCAACTGCCAACGGATTGGAGCCAGCAGTCCTTGTTTTTCGAGCCTTAGCGTGTGCATGATCTCGTTGTTCCACAGCACGTCGCAGCGCGGACGATTGGCCTCGGATTCTATGCGGGTAACGAGACCGACCGTCTTGGTCGATTCAACGTCGAACTGCGGCACAACCTCGACGTTCTCCACACGCCTCATGAAGCCACTAAAGATGGGCTCGGCATATTCTCGGTCCGCTGCGGAATAGACAACAACAGCGTCCTCGGGCTGCGGAACACAACCCGTCAGTCCAAACAGCCCCAACAGCAGCCAAGCGCCAAGCCAAGGTCCAAACAGCATGGATCCGATACGGGAACCCGTAGACAGCACATCTCGTTGCATCATGGTACCAGCGTTGTAGGAATTCATATCGCCACGAGCGGATATCGTTACCGTGGAACCCAGGGATTGAAGCAAAGTCAACTCGGAAGCGTACGGCCCGCGGGAAGGCCAACGACGGTAGATTGGAAGTCGTGGTCAGTTTTCTTCCACGCGGGCAATGGTAGGTTCATAGGCATGATCACGCTTGTAAAGCACATCGATGCCCAAAATCTCATCTGGTTGCACTTCGCTCTCTTCTTCTTTTTCTTCCTTGTCATCCGGATTGATCTTGTGAATATTTGCGAGCACCTCGATGCCACGAATCACTCGGCCGAACGCCGTGTACTTGCCATTTAGCTGGTAGGTGGGCAAGTACATGATGAAGAACTGGGAGCCGCCGGAGCTGGGATCAGTTTTCCCCGTCTCGCGATCGGGCGCCAGCGCCAGCCCCAAGGTACCTCGGAAGAACTTCCGGGCGTTGGGACGATCCATTTCGCCGGGGATGGTATAGCCGGGTCCACCGGAGCCATCGCCTTCGGGACAACCGCCTTGCGCCATAAAATGCCGCATGACGCGATGAAACGTCAGGTGATCGAAAAATCCGGACTCCACCAGGCTGATAAAGTTCGCGACCGTCTGAGGGGCTTGATTTTCAAATAGCTCCACTTCCATGTCTCCCTTGGTGGTCCGAATCAGCACGCGTGGCAATGGCTCTCCCTGAGCGTCCTCTTCCCGCATCCGCAATTCGTCTTGCCAGGCGCTTTCGATTTCATCGATGTGCTCCTGCAGCATCAGCAATTGTTGGGAGACCACGCCCTCTTCGATTAAGCGGTCCAAATTGGGCCGGACGACCTCATATTGATTCAGGCCGTAAGCCGCCATGGTCAAGAACCCGCGCATCTTCTCGTCGGGATAATTGTTGTCCAGCAACACTTGCGCGACTTCGACCATACCTTCGTAGCGATCTTCTTCGATGTTGCGGTCCAAGACTTTGAACAGCATCGTGGCCAATTCGGGCTTACCCTCCGGATCGAGTTGGTATTCGGCGATGGCGGCCCTGAGCATCTCCAAGTGCAGCTGGGATCCTTTGGCCTGCAACTCGGACCACTTGGCGCGCTATTGTTTGTCTTCGTCATCGCTCCCGACATTGAAGCGGACCATGACCTCCCGCATTTCCTGCAAGTGCCGGCGGAGTGCGTCCGTTGCCTCCCGCAGAGCCTCTGTCTCCGGCTCCACCAACCGCCGAACGGTGGCGTCAGGAGACATCTCCGGCACTTCGGGTTCAGTCGTTGGAGCTTGCTGACCGTGGACCATGCCTACACTCAAGCAAGCGACAGCGATCACCAGCGCGCGGCCCGCCGACCGCATTGGCATCGGCAGATGCGTTGATTGGCGGCCCTTCTTACGCATGATTGAAATCAGAGAAAGCATATCGAAGCGAGTCTTTCCGAACACAACAAGAAAACTCAGACCGATGATGTACGCAGTCTAGCGCAACGGGGTTCGACGGTGTGTTGGTCCGCCACCAGGATCGCTCCCAGTAGACAAGGACCACTATGAGAGTCGCCAAAACCAGCTATTCTAACTGCCAGCGCATTGTAGAGCGCATCGGCGGATCGTATAGCGGGATTCGGCCGGTCGAGCTGACAATCTGCTGGTGATGTGCTCGTGCAGATTTACTCGCTTTCGGGGAACTGCACCGCTCTTGTAAGCCGCATCGCCGCCAGTCCAAACAGCCGCTGCAGTTCTTCGACGGTCGTCAGTTCATGCCGCACAAACGCAAGCGTCGCTCAACTCGGGATCAGCGCAGTCGCATGCAGCCCCTGGTCGGTCGGCATCAACCGTCGAAACTGCGCATTGTGGCCGGCCATCTTCGGCGCAGCCTGATCCGTTACAACGGAGATCCAGCGACCCGGCCGATGAAGGAGCGCACTCGTGAAAGCGTATTCAGTTTGCTGGGTGGGCATTGTGACGGTCGACTGGCACTGGATCTGTTCGGAGGCACCGGCATCCTGGCATTCGAGTCGGTTAGTCGCGGCGCGGAGCTCGCCATCGTGTTGGAGTTGGCCAGGCCCGCGGTCGAAACCATGCTGGAAAACATGCGGCATCTGGGACTAGCCGACCAAGTCGAGCTCCACAATGTTGACACGTTGCGTTGGCTCCAGCGGCTCGATGAGCATGTGCAAAACTGGCCCAACCTGCCATGGATCATCTTCTGCTGCCCACCGTACCGCATGTGGACGACGCACCGCGAACAGCTCTTGGATGGTCTTCAACAGTTGGTGCGTTTGAGTCCCGCGAACAGCCAGTTCATTTGCGAGTCAGATTGTCAGTTTGCCGACGAAGAACTGCCCGAGCTTGACTGGGACATTCGGACTTACCCGCCAGCGGTGGTCGCTTACGCCCGCAAGCCCTAGGTTCGCGAGGCACGGCACCAGTACAGACGAACAAGCGTGTTAGAAAAGTTTGCAAGAATGACAGCCCGCAAATTAGCCGCCACGCGACAGCGTGCGGTCCGCTCCACGAATTGCGGAAACGGCGTGCTATCGCACTGCGGCTAATGCAATATTCAGGCTAGAAGCGACACGTCGGCTCACCGGCTCAGTTGGTGCAGCTGGTCGATATCTCGATCGGGAGCGAACACGACCGGATGGCGCGGCA
>JANQOL010000759.1 GCA_028289675.1 Pirellulaceae bacterium | reverse complement strand
TTGAAGTGATGCGGATTTGCCAGCGACTGTTCAAAGAACCATCGTTGAATCGGCGTGAGCAGCACGGGCCCCGTTACGAGTCCTTGTTCCGCGTTCACGGCCACCCCGCGTTCGGCCACCGCAGCCAGTTCGGCGATCGTTTGATGTTGGAACATTTGTTGCGGAGAGATCCGCAGCCCCGCCGAACTTGCTTGAGCTACCGCTCGGATGCAGAGAATCGAATCGCCGCCCAGATCAAAAAAGTTGTCGTGCACACCCACTCGCTTTACGCCGAGGATCTGCTGCCAGATGTCTACAAGGGCCTGCTCTTTGTCATCTCGCGGTGGAGTGTATTGGTCCGACAATGGTAAGTCGACAGCGTCAGGCCGCGGCAAGGCACGACGGTCGATTTTGCCGTGAGCTGTTCGCGGCAACTCGTCGAGCGTGACAAAATCGGCGGGGATCATGTGGGCGGGAAGCTGCTCGGACAATGTCTGCTCGATTTCGGTCGTATGCAGTACTGGCGCAGATTGGGTTGGCACGAGGTAGGCGACAAGCCGCTTCATCGTGGGCGTGTCTTCGCGCACGATGACGACACAATCACGCACGGCTACGTGCTGTCGCAACACGTTTTCGATCTCTCCGAGTTCAATTCGGAAACCACGAACGTTGACCTGGTGATCCAAACGGCCGACGAAGTCGAGATGGCCATCCGGCAGCCAGCGGCAGAGGTCGCCAGTACGATAAAGCCGCGATCCTGGCACATCGCTGAACGGATTCGGCACAAAACGTTCCGCGGTCATTGACGGATTTTGCAAGTAACCACGGGCGAGACTTGTGCCACCAATGTACAGTTCGCCTGCCGTTCCAACCGGTGCGGGTTCGAGTTGCTCGTTGAGAACATAAACCTTAACGTTGCTGATGCCATGGCCGATATGCGGCAAGGTCGCATGCGAGTCCGCGCTGGCCACGTCACCAGCCGTCGCCACGACGGCATTCTCAGTCGGTCCGTAATGATTGATCAGTCGGAACGGACAATCCGCTGGCGGGCGACTTCGTAGTTGGTCGCCGCCTGTCAGTAGAGCTCGCAGCGGCAAGTCTTTCGACGGAATTGCCTGCAATGCTTGCTCGGCGAGAGGTGTCGGCAGAAAACATAAGTCAATGCTGGATTCACCCAGCCAATTCCAAAGGTCCTCGGCTGAAGGCAAGTAGGTTGGATCAGCCAGATGCAGCGTCGCACCGGCGGTCAAGTAGGGCCACAACTCCCAAACAGACGCATCAAATCCCAGGCTCGCCAACTGCGTCGCACGATCTCCGACGGATACGTCATACTCGCGCCGATGCCAAGCGACCAGGTTCTCCAAGGCAGCATGGCTGACGGCCACGCCTTTCGGTTTTCCGGTCGATCCTGATGTGTAGATGACGTAAGCCAACTGATCGGGATGCACGAATACAGCTGGTGCCGTATTCGGCTCGTCAGCCAGCGACTCATCGTCGTCGAGGCACAACGTAGCACGGAGTTGTACTCCTTGTGCTTCTTGTTCGGGCTGCACGGAGTACAACTCCGTCCTACAGTTAGAATCCGTGACGATCACGGAAACTTGTGCATCGTCGAGCATGAAAGCCAGTCGCTCGGCCGGGTAGTCCGGGTCGAGAGAAACATACGCGGCACCCGCTTTCAAGATTCCCAGGGCACCCACGACCCATTGCACTGAACGCGGTAGACAGAGACCGACGCAAGTTTCGGCACCCACGCCGAGACGACGCAGCCGGTGAGCCAACCGATTGGCCTTCTGGTCCAGTTGTTGATAGCTCAGTTGGGTATTCCCAAAGACCAGCGCAACCGCTTCAACTTCCCGCTGCACAAACTCTTCAAATTGTTTGTGAACGCGGTCACCCTCAACAAGGTGCTGGTTGTCGTTGAAGCCATCCAAGACTTGCCTTCGCTCGGCTGGTTCCAACAACGGGACTTCCGCAACGCCGACATCCGGTCGGGCAAGTGTGAAATCGAGCAGGCGTTCAAAGGACTGGGCGAAACGATCGATGGTTTCCTCGTCGAAAAGGTCGCTGCTGTATTCCCAGATGAGTCGCAAGCCACCGGCCTCTTCGGCGGCGATCAGAGTTAGATCAAACTTCGAAGTTTGTGAATTGGCTTCGAGGGGAGTCAGTTGAAGATCTGACCGCTCGCTGGGCCGTGAAATGGGCGTGTTCTGGAATGCGAACATCGCTTGGAACAATGGTTCTCGCCCGAGATCACGCGCGAGCTTGAGCTGCTGGACGAGCCTTTCGAAAGGAACTTCCTGGTGAGCAAAACCGTCAATCGAAACTTTTTTGACCCTGCCTACCAGATTTTCGAACGATGGGTTGCCCGACAGGTCTGTCCGCAGGGCAATCGTGTTGACGAACAGGCCGATCAACGGTTCCAGTTCCGAGCGAGTTCGCCCGGCAACCGGTGTACCGACGGTGATGTCGTTTTGTCCGCTGAGCCTGGCAAGCAGCAGTTGGAATGCCGCCATCATCGTCATGAAAACAGTTACGTCGTGATCGTGACTGAATTGTTGAATTCGTTCGAGGGTCTTTTGCGACAGATTTGTCAGTCGCTTTTGACCACGGTGTGATTGGATCGGCGGCCGAGGGCGGTCTGCGGGCAACTGCAGGACATGAGCATCGTCAAGCTGCTCGCGCCAGTATCCACACTGCTGTTCCAACGCCGCGCCCGTCATCCAGTCGCGCTGCCAGACGGAGTAGTCGGCGTACTGAATCGGAAGCGGCGGCAGCGAAGAGAGATCGCCTGATGAATCGTACAGCGTGATCAGCTCTTGCAGAAAAATCCCCATCGACCAACCGTCCGAGATGATGTGATGCATGGTTAGCATAAGCACGTGGTCATCATCCGCACACTTGACGACCGTGCCCCGCAACAGAGGCCCTTCCTCGATATCGAAAGGGGTCGCCGCGTCCTGTTCAATCAAGCTCTGTAGCACGGAGCTGTACTCCGCGTCCGTGGAACGATCACACGGAGTACAACTCCGTGCTGCATCGGTCAAATCAACACGCGTCAGCCCGCAGTCACCATCGGGAGCAATGACCTGCCGCGCTTCTCCCTCGACTGTGTGGAAAGTGGTTCGTAATGATTCGTGACGATCGACCAGCGCCGAGATCGACTTTTGCAAGCGATCCACATCCAACGGCCCCTGAATACGCACAGCCTGCGGAATGTTGTAGACCGAATTGTTGGGAACCAATTGGTTGAGAAACCACAATCGTTGTTGGGCGAATGAAAGCGGAAGGTCGTCGCTGTGCGAAACCTTTGTGATGGGTGGCGCGGCCGGCCTGGCCTGCAGAATCAATGCCGACAATCCGGCAATGGTTGGTTCAGCAAAAATGTCCCGTAACGGCAGGTCGATACCATAATGATCACGCATCCGCGAAATCAGTTGGGTAGCCAGCAAGGAGTGCCCGCCCAACGCGAAGAAATCATCGTGAACGCCAACCTGCTCGACACCGAGAGCCTGCTGCCAGATCTTCGCCATCGCCGCTTCGGTTTCATTGCGAGGCTCTACGTACTGCGTACCAAGTTTGGGCCGCGAACCATCGGGCTGGGGCAAAACCTGAAGGTCGACCTTGCCGTTGGGTGTCAGCGGGATAGCGTCAAGCTGGACGAAAGAGGTTGGCACCATGTACATGGGTAGCTGGGTAAGCAACTCGTCGCGAAGCGTCTGTACGTCCAACGCGTCAGCAGAACGGTCGGGCACGATGTATGCCACCAGCCGGCGCGCGCCGTTTGAATCCTCGCGAGCCAGCACAACAGCTTCACGAACATCATGGCACGCGCGCAGAACAGACTCGATCTCGCCTAATTCAATGCGAATGCCACGGATCTTCACCTGGTGGTCGATGCGGCCCAGGAATTCCAGATTGCCGTCTGGCAACCAGCGTACCGAGTCACCAGTCTTGTACAGCCGGCCTCCAGGCGCCCCGCCAAAGGGATCGGGGACAAACCTCTCCGCAGTCAGGGCCGGTCGACGATGGTAATCCCTGGCTAGGCCCATACCGCCGATGTACAGCTCGCCAGGTACTCCAGTTGGCACGGGGGAGAGACTTGAATCCAGAACATACAACCGGGTGTTTGCGATGGGGCGCCCGATCGGTGGTCGCCCGGACTCTTCCGGACATTCAAAATACGAAGCCCAGATAGTCGTCTCCGTCGGGCCGTACAAGTTGAAGAACTGCCGGCCACTGCCCCATTGCGCAATCAGCGATTCCGGGCATGCCTCGCCGGCGCAACAAATCGTTCTGAGTTCGGGCAATTCACCGACAGGCACAGCTGCCAGTGCGGAAGGTGGAATCGTTAGGTGTGTAATTCGTTGATCCCGCAACAACTCCAACAGCTCGGGACCAGGCAGCAAAGCATCTTGATCGGCGAGGTGTAGGGTTGCCCCACTGCCGAGCGCCATTACCGTTTCAAACACCGCTGCGTCGAACGAAAAGGATGCGAACTGAAGCACGCGGCTTGTGCTGTCCAAGTGCATTAACCGCCGCTGCTCGTTGGAAACGTTGATCAGCCCTCGGTGGCTGAGTTCGGCCCCCTTAGGTTTGCCGGTCGAACCGGATGTGTAGATCACATAGGCAAGATTCTCTGGTCCTGCTTGGACAGGCAGATTCTCAATACTGTGCTCGGCCACTTGCCCCCACTGCGAGTCAAGACAGAGTGCTTGCAGCTCGGAGTTGCACTCCGAGCCATCTCGGGACTCGTTGAGGCACGGCGTACAATCCCGTGCTACATACAAAAGGTCTTGCTGAGTCAAAATAAACTGCATGTCGGCATCTTCGACCATGTAAGCAATTCGCTCCGCCGGATACTGTGGATCGATCGGAACAAAGGCGGCTCCGCACTTCCACGTGCCCAGTACGCCAATGGTCAATTCAAGTGAACGCCGCACAAAAATCCCGACGAGAGATTCAGCACCGATTCCTTTGGACTGAAGAAGTCGTGCTAGTTGATTCGCCCGTGCATTCAATTCGCGGTACGACAACGCCTCCTCACCATAGACAAGCGCAGTCGCATCCGGCGTCCGCTCCACTTGTTGCTCAAAGAATGTGGCGAACGATGCAGGCTCGTATGACGACTCGGTAGCGTTCCAGTCCACCAACATTCGTTGCTGCTGCTCTGGTTCAATCGCCGGCAA
>JANQOL010000730.1 GCA_028289675.1 Pirellulaceae bacterium | reverse complement strand
TAACGCGTTATCCCGATGGACGCATTGTGGTCACCGATGCGTTCGCGCATCTGCTGACGCCCATCGAAGAAAACAGTGGCGGACAGTTCCGGTGGAGGTCGTTGGCTCAGGGGCCGCGCTTCCTACGTTCGGGCCAACTGCAAGTATTGGCGGCCGAAGTCTATCCCGAATTGACCGAGGGCACGGTCCAAGCCGAGGTCGGCCTAACAACCACGCTCGCAGGCAGCGTGTCTGATGACGATCGACCGCCGCGCGAAGATTCGGGTCCGCGTGTGCCGGCGAAGACGATCTCACATCAACGGTTACTGCCGGACGCCGGTGGAATGACTCCACCCAACCCAGTGCGTGAACCCGAGGGGACCCCCGAGGACCCAGAGCGTTCGGGCGCCACGTTAGGCTCTGGCAACCCAGTGGGTGGTAGAAGCCATGCAGACGTCGGTAAAGACCAGCCCACCAATCCTCTACGTCCAAAAAGGCTGTCGCCCAACGATCGTCAATAGCTCACGATTCCGCGTGGGGCGTTGAACAGTGCGTGGTGTTGAACAGTGTGCGGACTTTGAACGGCGAGGCACTTCTATTTGCCGTTCCTATGAACGCCAAAGCTACGCTGGTTCTTGGGACAGCTTGGTCAGCATCAAAGCGGTGCGCTCGATGGCTTCCATGGGAATGGTATGCACGCCACTAAACTCGAAACACTCCAGCTCGCAGCCCGCTTCTTGCAGCAGTTCCGTGAGCCATAGTCCGGTTTGCAAGGGCAAGATGGGATCCATGCGACCATGGCTTTGAAAGATCTCGGTTTCTTTCAGTCGCGAAGCCAAGGGCTTCCAGCGGGGCTCACAAATGAGGCATCCCGAGTACAAGCACAGTTTGGCCGGAGGACGCTCCAGCCCGCGCAGAGCGGTGTCGACCGATAGCATCGCGCCCTGAGAAAATCCGCCCAGCAGCAGCCGACTTTCGTCTAACTGGTTTTCCGCCAAGACGATTTGGATGGTCTCCACCAATTGTTCCCGCGCGGAATCAATACCGCTGGGCTCTTCAGCGCGTACTTGCTCGTACCGACCGTCCTCCAGCGCTGACAGGAGGCGTTGCACGCTGAGGAGCCACCAGGCCCGGCCTCCCGGCATTCCCTGGTCATCCAGAGACAGAGGAGCTGCCGGGAACACCAACATGCACGCTTGGTCCGAAGGAGCCACTTGCAGAATCTCGCTGGCCAAACCGACTAGATCGTCGCCGCCGGCCCCAAAACCGTGACAGAACACGGCGACCGATGAAATATGCCGATCGTCTGTGGGGTGGACCACGCCGCACTGCAGTGCACCGATTTGGCGCCGACTGAATTGATACTTGATGTCCGTCATCGAAGACTCTCAACTTGGGGTCACTGCCTGGAGGATCCGACTCAGCGGACAACAGGTTACGGCAACGTACCGCAACATGCTATCCCACGCTCACGCCAGCGCTGTTGAAGGGACCGGCGATCGTTGGGGCGATCAACTGTCCGAGCTGTTGGTCCGGTCGACGTGCCCTAAATCGCGCTCGGGCGCGATCTGATCGCGCACAATTTGTTTCAGACGTTTGATTTCCGGAAATCCTTGATGGGTCGCCCGATCCCACAGCAGTTTGTCGTCCAGCCAAATCGTGAACTCTCCACCGGTACTGGGAACCAAAGCAACGCCGCCTAGGTCCGTGGCGAACGTGGTCAGCAGCTCTTGCGCATACCAAGCGCTGCGCAGCAGCCAATTACACTGCCGGCAGTAGCGAATTGCGATCTGAGGCCCAACTGCATCGCTTGCCGATTCAGGGTTCGCCAGTTCAGGAGTGGACATTGGGCTTCAGTTTCTCTGTCGCGGTTGTTTGGGACGCAGGCAGTTTTGAGACGTCGAGGTCACCAATCCACAGGCTACGATCTTTGCATCCGTGGCACGAAGAACAGGTTGCGAGCGGCAATTGGCCAAGACGCGGAAAGCGTTTACCACCGAGCGATTTGCCATCGACCGGCAGGCGCTCGGTTGTTCACGTCCCTCCAACCGGCTAATTTGAATGAAGTCGGTTGGGGACGTGTGCCAGCCGCGTATAATATGTCCAGCACGTGCATTGTCGGCAACCGAATACCAATCAATCCAGGGGTCCCACTCATGGGCAAGTTCATTCCACTGTGTCTTGGCACGCTTTGTTGGCTGGGGGTGGACGGCCCGGCGGCTTGGGCCGGTTTTCCGCAAGAAACGGCGACGCAGACCGCCACTCTGGAAAAACCGGACGATAAAACAACGACCGATAGCGGGCCGGATAAAGGGTCCGAACAAGCCCAAGAGCAGGCTGAGACTCCGCAGTTTGTCCGTGTGAAGAAGGATGGCAACAAGATGATTGCCCTCCAAACTGCCAACGTGACTTACGGGCGGCCCGGCGAGATTGATGGCCCTCAAGTCACCTTGATTGGCGCTGTCCACATCGCGGAAGCGACCTACTACAGCCGGCTCAACCATTTGTTTCGATCGTTCGACGCCTTGCTTTACGAAATGGTGACCGATCCAGAAGTCGGCGTGCCGGATCCAGAAGAGCGTGGAGTCAGCCCGGTCAGTACCATTCAAGTTGGCATGAAGGATGCGTTAGAGCTGACGTTTCAATTGGACGAGATTGACTACAAGGCCAAGAACTTTGTGCACGCTGACATGACGCCGACCGAATTCTTCGAGACCATGGAGGCGCGTAAGGAAGGTGTGTTGCAAATGATGTTGCGCTCGATTGGCTCCGGATTAGCCATGCAAAGTTCCGGCAAGAGCAGCGACATCGATCTGCTGGCGGCCTTGGTGGCCAACGACCGGGCGAAAGCCATGCGCCGCGCTTTTGCGGAACAGATGCAGATGATGGATGGACAAATGGCGGCCTTGACCGGCGAGGATGGCAAAAGCACCTTGATTACCGAACGCAATGCCAAGGCGTTTCGCGTCCTGGATAGTCAGCTGAAAGCGGGCAAGAAAAAGCTGGGCATCTTCTACGGAGCCGGGCATCTGAAAGACATGCACCAGCGGCTGTTGAAGGATTACGGCATGGAACCGGTCAAGACCGAATGGTTGGATGCTTGGAATCTAAAGTAAGTGAGCACCGCCATCGAAGCTGGTCCGGCCGTCGTCGGCAACAGGTTGCTGGGGATACTTGCGTTCCTGGTGGCCATCTTTTCGTCAGCGGTCAATCATGAGTTGTCGGCCCAGCAGCCGCGATCAAGTGTGGCTGGCGGCCGAGCGGATCAGGCAGGAGACGACACCAACCAGCGGCTCAACGTGCTGCTGATTGCCGTCGACGATTTGACTTGCTCATTGGGTTGCTACGGCGACCCCGTGGCAGCCACACCTCACATCGATCGGTTGGCCAAGCAGGCGGTGCGGTTTGAGCGAGCCTATTGCCAACTGCCGCTGTGCAATCCAAGTCGAGCTTCGGTTTTGACTGGCCGGCGACCCGATGAAATCCGCGTCTACGACTTGGATCGTCACTTTCGCGATCAGATGCCGGACCTGGTGACGCTACCACAGTTGTTCAAAGAGGCGGGCTGGTTCTCAGCGCGAGTTGGTAAGCTCTACCACTACAATGTGCCTGCCGGGATCGGCACCGACGGTTTGGACGACCCTCCGTCTTGGCACCAAGTGGTCAACCCCAAGGGACGCGACACTCGGGACGAGCATTTGATTACCAACGCTGAGCCGCACCGGCCAATTAGCGCCGCGCTCAGCTGGCTGGCCGCTGAAGGCGAAGACACAGAGCAAACCGATGGCATGATCGCGACCGAAGCCATTCGGTTGATGCGAGCGCACCGTAGCGAGCCGTTCTTTATTGGTGTGGGCTTCTTTCGTCCGCACACGCCTTACGTCGCGCCCAAGAAGTACTTTGAACACTATCCATTGGAGCGTTTGAGTTTGCCCACCGCTCCAGAGGACGATCGTGATGATATTCCTCCGGCGGCCTTTGCCCATAACTGTCCGATTCCTAACTATGGACTGCCCGAACGCACTTGTTTGCAAGCCCTGCAAGCGTACTATGCGGCCGTGTCGTTTGTCGACGCGCAGGTCGGTCGCTTGTTGGATGCATTGGATTCGATGGGATTGTCGGAGCGAACCGTCGTCGTATTGTGGTCGGATCACGGCTATCACTTGGGCGAGCATCAAGGGATTTGGCAGAAGCGCTGCTTGTTCGAGGAATCGGCTCGCGCTCCGCTGATCGTCTACGCGCCAGGTGCGGAGGGCAACGGGCAGACTTGCCGGCGTATCGTTGAGTTCGTGGACTTGTACCCCACGGTGGCCGCTCTTTGCGGATTGCCGTGCGATCCCGCGCTAACCGGACGCGACTTGCGACCGTTGCTGGATGCACCTGCTCAGTCCTGGAATGGTCGCGCGATTACACAAGTGTTGCGGCCGGGAGACGGGCAGCAAATCATGGGACGCAGCATTCGAACCGAGCGTTGGCGTTATACCCAATGGAATCAGGGACAAAGTGGGACGGAGCTCTACGACCACCTCAAGGATCCGCATGAGTTCCGTAATTTGGCGCATGAAGAGGCCTACGAGTCCGTGATTGCCGAGCTGCGGCCGGAACTGGAGGCCCATGCGGACGGGCTACCACCGAGCACTCCAGTCAATGCGGTGCGCTTGTGACTTGTCCGAGCCGGAAAGCCGGCTGGCTGGCTTGGTGCTGGAGTGCGTTGGTCGTCGTTCCGTGTTCGGCGCAGCAGCCGGCACCGCCAGAGCGTGTTACGATTGCACCGGTGATCGCGTCAGATACAAGCGTTTGGGAACGCAAGCCAACGACCGAATTGGCCGGACGAGTCCGTCAGTTTGACGCTCAATATCTGATCATGCTGGGCGACGACGGGAAGTCGACCAAGATTGATAGCGCCCGTGTGCAGTCGATCCATATCGACTGGCAAGCGGAGCAAGTCCTAGACGCGCTGGAATTGGTCCGCGAACACCGCTATCGCGAAGCGGTCCCGGCGTTGGATGCGGCTCGCAAAACCGGCATGCCCGTCTGGAGGCAACGGTTCATGGTCGCTTCGTTGGTGCAGTGCGCCGACGCGCTGGGGAATCCCAGGACCGCGGGTACTTTGTTTCTGAATCTGGCCGACGCCTCACCTCCGGCGATGTTGTATGCCGGAATGCCGTTGTGTTGGACGTCGCGTGAACCCGACCAGCTGTTGCGCGAGCGGGCTGTGGAGTGGATGGCCAGTTCCAAAGAGCCGGCCCGGCTGCTGGGAGCCAGTTGGTTGCTGCTGGGAGAGCGTGGTCCCCAGGCCAAGCGTATGTTGCAGGAATTGCAGGCCGCGGACAACCAAACCGTGGCCACGCTGGCGGTGGCTCAGAGTTGGCGAGTGGTGCCTCCACCACAGACACTCCAGCGTTTGCCCGACTGGATAGCCTACCGCGATCGGCTCATCGAACCGCTGCAGATTGGGCCCACGGAGTTCCTGGCGGATCGCTTGCTGCGAGTGAGAGAAACGGATCTAGCCATTGGCCAGTTGCTCCGGATTGCAACGATTCACGGAGACCGATACCATCGGGCGGCGCGAGCGTTGAAGACGGCAGCCGAGTTGATGGTTCGACAGGGTCGAGAAGAGGAAGCGAAGAGGCTACAGCCATGGATCGACCAGCTAACCGGCTCTTAAGTCGTGTGTCGCTGTTACTAATCGCGGCGTGCGTGCAAGCTGGCACCGCGGTGCCAGCTTGGGCCAACAACAACGAAGCCGCGGTCGGAGCCGCCGATGAGGCAGCCACCACTGGCGGATTTTGGGCAGTGATCTCCAGCGGCGGTTGGTTCGGTGGATTGATCTTGCTGACGCTGGTGGTGTTGTCGATGTTGGCCGTCTACCTGATCATCGAGCAAATCATGACGTTGCGCAAGGGCGAAGTGATGCCTCGTGGATTGGCCGACGAAGTGCGTCAATTGCTTGCCCAAGGCCGCATGTCGGACGCTGATAAAATCTGCCGTAACCAGCCTAGTCCGCTTTCGTTCGTGCTGTTGAGCGGGCTGTCGGAAATGGACTTTGGTTGGCAGGCCATGGAAAAAGCCATGGAAGACGCCGTTGGTGAGCAGGCGGCCAAGCTGTATCGCAAGATCGAGTACTTGTCTGTGATTGGCAACCTCGCCCCGATGTGTGGGTTGTTGGGCACAGTGACAGGCATGATCTTCGCCTTTCAGCAGGTGGCTGCCAGCCAAGGTTTGGCCGGCGCCGCCGATTTGGCGGAGGGTATTTATTCGGCATTGGTGACCACCGTCGCCGGACTGATCGTCGCGATTCCCTCGCTGGGAGCGTTCGCTGTTCTTCGGAATCGAATTGACCAACTTATCGCCGAAACAGCCTACATGGCCCAACATGTATTTACACCGGTGCGGCGCCGCGCGTCCAAAGTGGGCGCGCGAGGCGGCACCGCCGCAGGTGGCCCACCGGTTAGCCCGCCAGCTCCACGGCCTCCGTCCGGCAAGTAGTTCGACTGCACGAAGTTCAAGCAGCCCCAGAAGTCAAGCAACTCCAAATTCAATCGCCCAGTGGCGCCGCAGAGTTTCAGACAGGTAGAACGTAGCCGTGAGAAGTCCCAACTTGCTGAATCAGGGATCGGCAGCAATCAACATGACGCCCATGATCGACGTGGTTTTTTTGTTGATCATCTTTTTCCTGGTGTCTAGCCATCTGGCCAAACGCGAAAACTCGCTGCCGCTGGATCTGCCGAAGGCGACCGCCGCGCTGGACGACAACATTGAACGAGACACGGTGGTGGTCAACGTGTTGGATGATGGCAGTTGGCAAGTTGCCGGGAATCCGACCGACGAGTCCCGTTTGAACACCTATCTGCGACGTCGCGCGATGGCATCGGCGGATGCACTGCGGCTGAAGATTCGGACGGATCAAGAGGTGCCCTACGAGCGCATAGAACCGGTGTTGCGGGCCGCTTCTTCCCTGGGCATCGGCGATATCGTGTTCTCCGTTTACGAGGATCGAACACGATGAAGTTGGAGTACTCGCTGGGGCCAGCGACGCGGTCCGGCCGACCCCGGCGTCCCATTGAGATCGTTATGACGCCCATGATCGACGTGATCTTTCTGCTGCTCGTATTTTTCCTGGCTACCAGCAGTTTTCAGCTGGTCGAGAAAATGCTGCCTAGCGGCGTTTCGCAGACGTCGCAGTCCGCCAGTGGCTCCAATGCCCTACCGCCGGAGCCGACGGATGATGCCCTGGATCAAGTGGTGGTCAAACTGCGCTTGGCAGCCGACCAACCTGTGGCTGAGCTGAATGGAGTCGTGCTGACAGAACTGAGTGAGCTCAAAACTCGATTGGAAGCCATTAGTCGCGCGCGGGTCGACGTGCCGGTGGTCATTGATCCCCAAGGCGACGTGCCAGCCCGACACGTCGTGCGGGCCTACGATTGGGCGCGGCAGGCTGGATTGTCTCGCGTATACTTGGCCGTTCGACAGCCCTAATGCGAGCTGCACGGACGCATGGCCTGCGTCGTCAACGAAATGTTCGCGAACATGCCAACAGGCCGTCCATAGGAGAGTCTATGTTGTGCCATTGCGTTGGATAATGAACAGACCTTCCATGTAGGTGGACCATGCCAATAGACCCTTACGGCCGTGACCCAGATCACGCGGAAAGTCCTCAGCGCAAAAATCGATCCGAAGGCACGCAGAGGCAAGCGTCGATTGATGTCTACCGAGGCCTGGTCATGTTTCTGATGTTGGCTGAGGTGTTGCGGCTAAACGAGTTGGTGGACTATTTCCCCGACAGCGGTTGGGCAGTCTGGCTCAGTTTTCATACTTCGCACGTCGCCTGGACGGGTTGCTCGCTGCACGACATGATCCAGCCCAGTTTTTCTTTCCTGGTCGGCGTTTCTCTACCATTTTCTTTGGCTGCCCGCCAGCAACGCGGCCAATCATTCAGAACCATGTTGGCGCACGCGGTGTGGCGCAGTTGCTTGTTGATCTTGCTGGGCATTTTTCTGCGCAGCCTAGGACGTCCCAGCACCAACTTCTTCTTTGTGGACACGCTGACGCAGATTGGTTTGGGTTATGTGGCCTTGTTTCTGTTGGCCCGGCTTTCCACATGGGTCCAGTGGTTGTCCGTTGGAGCTGTGCTCCTGGGCTACTGGGCGCTATTTGCCTGTTGGACGGTCCAGCCGCCCAGTCTGGAGGCCGTTGGTGTTCCTGCGGATTGGCCGCATCAGGCGACAGGATTCGCTGCGCATTGGAACAAGAATGCGAATCCAGCTTGGCTGTTTGATTCGTGGTTCATGAACTTGTTTCCTCAAGATCCACCGTTTGTGGCCAACGCAGGCGGCTATTGTGTCCTGAATTTCGTGCCCACGTTGGCGACCATGTTGCTGGGCGTGATTGCGGGTGGACTCTTGAAGAACTCGACGTCATGGCGGACGACCCTGGTTCAGCTGTTGGTACTTGGCGGTCTGATGTTGGCGTTGGGTTGGGCGCTGGGGCATTTCGGTGTTTGTCCGGTGGTCAAGAGAATCTGGACACCCAGCTGGGTACTATTCAGTGGCGGGATTTGCTTCTTGACTTTGGGTGTTTTGTTTGCCGTTTGCGACGTGTGGCAGCGCGTATCCTGGGCTTGGCCATTGCTGGTCATCGGTGCGAATTCGATTGTGGCCTATGTGATGAGTTGGACGCTCGAAGAGCCCATTCATGCTTGCCTGATTCGGCACTTTGGTACGGGGCCTTTTGCTATTCTCGGACCCGCGTGGCAAACGGTTCTTTCGGGTGCAGCTATTCTATTGGTGATGTGGCTGATACTATTATGGCTCTTCCGAAAACGGATATTCGTTCGCATCTAGTGTGTTTGACATTGGCGGATGGTCTGTCCCCTCATCACTCTGGCCGGATCGCGGCCAGGTTTCGGAGCCACCTCAAAGCGAGAAATTGAAGGCCATGGATCAGCCGTCCAGGCAGCTTGCCGATCGCTATCTGTTGCAGTTGGATACCGCATGGCAGCGCTGGTTCGATCGCGATGCGCCTCGAGTGGCACCGGCTGGGATGATGCGCGACGTGTTGTCGCCCGAAGAACTGTGTGCAGCGGCGCCACCACAAATCTGGCCAGGGTTCATGCTGCCCGATACATTGCCCATCGTTGGCAACGAGTATGGCGATTGGTTGTGCGTTCGCGTGCTGCCTAGTGGCGACCTGGGCGAGTTGGTGTACTGGTATCACGGCGGGGGAGATTGGATCCCCGTGGGGACAAGGATAGCCGAAGCACTGTTGCACGACGCGGTGGATCAATTTCGCAGCTTGCGTCCCCAGATGTTACGCGGGGCCTTCGAGAGTCGAGACGAAGACAATGCCGAGGTGCTCGCGCGGTTGGAACAGCCCGCCTTTGTCGAGTGGTTGCGGGCTCAGTTGGTTGACGATCGATGCAGCTTGGCTGACATTGGTCGCCTGTTGACCCTGGTCATCGACGCACTGTGCAGTGGTCAGCATGCCAGAGCATTGGAACTGCTGTATCAAAACGGTTGGGCTCGAGCTGCAGCGGCGTGTGACCTGATCGAGCACGCATTGCAGCAGCCGCTGCAGCCCATTGCCGGGTCCGAAGTGGCCGAGGCGGCGGGCATTGGCTGGTATCCAGACTACGTATCGCTGCTGTTCGACACGGCGCGGATGTCACCAGAACAAGCAACGTCGGTCCGAGCGGCGGCAAGTCTGTCCGACGACGCGTGGCCTCGCCAGGACTGGGAGGTCGCTCAGGAGATCGCGGATCAAGTCATTGCGGATCGGTCGGACCTGGGATGGGCGTACACCATCGCTGGTTGGGCGCGGCAGCGCACCGGTGATTTTGCTCAGGCCGCCAGCATCTATTGGGACGGGCGCTACGCGTCCTCATTTGCCGACCAGTCCGTGCGATTGAACAGTCATTGCCTGGCCGACAAGACAGGGAAATTTGCCGTCGAGCGACTGCTGGAACTACAGGATGCTCTTAGCTCTGAAGCCAAGCAGGATGATTACTTGCGACTGATGACTGCCCAGTCGGACCGCGCGCTTATGACCGAAGTGCACGAGTATTGGTGGCAGCAAGGCGAATTGCAACGCGAGCGGCACGATTATGCGGCCGCCTACGACTGCTTTTACCGTAGCGGCTGGGATCTGGGCATTAGCCGCTTGAGCGACTATGGCCGCATCCTGCAAGCGCTGGCTCAATGTGCTCGCGCGGCTGACTGGCAGGCTCGTGCGCTGGTTGCGGAGACGCACCTTGCATGTTTAGAAGATCGAACCGGTCGCTAGTGCGAGTCGCCCTGGCCAGTTCTAGCGACAGCGCCTTTATTGCGATCGGAGCGCTTCGACCACAGGAATCCGGCTGGCAGCTCGAACGCTGATCAGCGAGGCCACGATGCCTACCAGGACGACGCCGATCAGCATGAACGTTGAATTGAACAGGCTCAGCTGAGGTCCCACCTCGATGACATAAGGCACCAAGGCGACAATCGAGCACAGAACGCCGATGAGCATTCCGCCACCCAGCAGCATGATGGTTTCCACAGTCAGCATGCTAGCCAAGCGACCCGGAGCAAAGCCGACAGCACGCATCAAAGCCAACTCACTTCGCCGCTCCCACACACTGCGGACTTGCACAGCGATCAAACCGAATGTGCCTAGCAACAGTCCGAGTGCCCCCAACGACTGAAAAGCACTGATGTACGTGTTTTGCACTCCCAGATAATTGGCCAACACCTCGCTGCTATAAGTCACGTCCAAGCCTTCGTTGGCCCAGCCCTTCTCCAGTGTTTGAGCGATCAGTTGAGGATCTTTGTTTGCGTCGGAGCGGATCAGAAAGAACGAGTAGCCGCTAAGTTTGGGGAACAGATTCTCGAAATTGCTTTGACCAATCAACAATTTCCCTTGCAACACACTGTTTGACAACAAGCCGACCGTGCGAAAGTAGATAGGCCGATCCTCAATCTCCAGTCGAATAATGGCGTTCAAAGACGCTCCCTGCTTCAGACTCCAGGCCGCAGTGTTCTGATCCAGGATGACGGGAATGGGACTCATCTGTTCGCCGGTTGCCGCCTTGGACAATGCCGACCAAGGATTGCTGTCGTCGTTCGTTGCGGCCCAAGAAAAATCGACGGAGTCCGGGGCAAAATCGTGTAGCTCCCGAAGACGTTCCGAGACGCCCAGGATCGTTGGCTGTGCAACTTGGAACAAATTGTTGCAGCTAGCGTCTTCACCTTGGCGGGCCCGCATCGAAACGATGGTGGTACCAATCAGTTGTTTGGCTTCGTCGCCGAGTGCTTCGGAGCGTACGCTGCTGGACCCGATGTTGCGGTAGATGGGCCGCGACGATTGAGCCAGCAGATTGAATCCGCCATACCCCTTTTCCGAAGGCGAGATTTGAAAGACGCCCATCGATGCAATGAGAAACGAAGCGACCGCTAGCAGGCTCAGCGACAACGAACTTCTTAGTGGGTTGCGGCATAGGCCGCGCACCGCCAAACTCGCCAGATTGCCGTGTTTCGGATCGTGGCGCACGCTGGCCGCGCCTTCCAATAGTTGATGGATGGCTACTAGAGCTGCGCCCAGCAGAAGCATGCCACTGCCAAAGAAGGTCCCGGCTCGGGCCATGCCCGATTGGCCGAACCCAGAGACCATCAATCCGCAAGCTCCAATGCCCACGAAACCTGTAAACGCCAGCACGAGCCGATTGGCACGCTTGGGGGTAGTGGACTCGTCGCGAAGGTTGCCTCGCAAAATGCCTAATGCATTGACTTGGCCAAGCTTACGAAGTCCCCACCAGATGGCCAACAGACTGGCCACGAATCCACCTGCGGCGCCGATGATGAGGCTTGGCCACGAAACAAAGAACGTCAGAAATCTTGTGGCGATGGCGCCGATCCACCAGGATTCCAGGCCGGCCACAATCATCCGAGCGTAGCCAATCCCCAGCAGAATCCCGGCTCCGGCGCCGACCAGGCCGACCAGCACCATCTCACGGAGTAGCAGGCTTCGTACCCGATTGGGCGTAAAGCCCTGCGCTAACAGAATGCCCAGTTCACTGGTGCGCTGCTGAATCCCCAATTTAAAGAGCAGCAAGACGAGTAACAAAGCGGCAACGATCACGAAAAAACTGAGCGACAGAAACAACATATCGAACGGAGTTGTGCCGGCAGCCGCTTGTAGTTGACGCTGGCGGAGGGGCATAAAATGCAATCCCTGAGCACCGCGGGTAGGCAACAACGCCTCTTCGATTTCCGCTCGCAACGTCGCTTCATCTTCGATCTTGTCGGCTTCGAAACGTATGGCTGTCGTGTTGCCAAAGCGACTGCCGAACATTCGCGGGGAAGAGGCGTACTGAAATGGGAGAAACACTTTGGGCGTCAAATGGTGGTTGTTCCAGTATTGATCGTCCACGTCCAAGATCTTGTCATCGTCCAACGTGAAAGGTACATCCCAGTTGGCGATCGAGTTTTGATCGGTGACTCCCGGAACGCTGGGAGTGAGGTCTGGATCATTGAACCGGCTGGGAGCCGTGTCGTAGACGGGGGGGCGATTCCGACGAAACTCTTTGATCGGCTCTTGGACGGGGACAACCCCGGCCACCATCATTCGCATGCTGGTCTCAACCTCGCGACCATCGACGGTCTCCGGCTCAAAGTAGACCGCTTGAAACCAGTCTCCCGCTTGTACATCCAACTCACGGGCCAGCCATTCGTTGATCCAACAATAGGGAACACGCAGGTCTTCGCGAGGAACTTGCAAGTAGTCCTCGAATGCCAACTCGCTGTGGCGATCGATGCCGACCACAATCGAATAAGGTACCTGACGGCTGAGGAATTCGGTTCGCGGTCGGTCGATGGACGCGGCCAATGAACTCTCGCTTAGTTCGGTGAGCTCGCGACCGATCGTAGCCACTGGACGCCGATTTGCCGGATCATCCTCGCCAATGGACACGCCCACCATGGAGGGTCGACTACCCTGTTCAGCCTCCGCCAAGTCGTCTCGGGTCCTCCGCTCGTAGGCCTGGGCACTGCGGCTGGGCGCCAGATCGTAGCGAGTGGGATTGACCTTGGCCATGAAATTGGCCAGGTAGGTAAGGTGACGCACTGCCCGCTCGCGGCCGATGTGCAGCACCACGGCTCGGCTGGTTGCCTCGTCCAGCACGAGTGCCCCCGATGACAGCTGGTAGTAGTCAAAGACAACTTGGGGAGGTAGCCCCTCGATGGCTGGTTGGTCGATCTCCGGATCAGGAAAGACTCGACGATGGTGCGCTAGTACCAGTCCGTAGTCTTCCAATTTGGGGCGTAGTTGCAAATTCAATTCATCGCACCAGCCCTGGCTAATGGAGGACTCCGTACTGTCCGCCGCATTGGATGACGAGCGCGCTAGGACGACTGCTGCGTTGACTTGCGTGCCGCATTCCAGCATGTCCTGCAATGTGGCCAGATTGGCGAACACGTTGCGCGGTGCTGACTGGCCGGCTAGAAAACTGAGGCCTCCGATACCCGTGTCCTCCAGAATGGCGACCACCTTCTGACGCGGGACATTGATCGAATTGTCGTCGCGTTTACCCAGGGGGCTGTCACCGGAGACGCGAGCCGATGGATTCACGCGGAGCGAGATTTCATCGCCTTCGGCGACGCCCAGCTCGTCCGCCAAAGAACGGTTCAACACGACCTCGTCCAGCTGCGGACCCTCTGGTGCGCTGTCGATGCCGTGGACCTGCCAAAACTCTCGATCGTAGGCAAGCACTTGCACATTGGCGGCCCGTGTCAGTGCACCGTCGGTTCGGTATTCGACCGTGGTGGTCGGAAAGACAATGCCCGGCACGACAGCGCCCTGTCCATCAGCCAGTTGTGTCGTGTCGAACATAGCCGGATCGAAGAACGTGCGTGCTTGGAGTGTGCATTCGATGCGGCCCAAACGATCGACGACCAGTTTTCGAAGGCTGCCGCGGACGCTGTCACCCACCACCAGGGCCCCTACGATCACCGCCGTGGCGGCGGCAATACCGGCGGCTAAAGCCAGATGCGGGCGGGCAAAGTACTTCAACGATCGTCCCGCCACCGTCCACAGACTACCGCGAACTGTTGGTTGGCGAGGCAGTGCGGTTTCAGACATGAGCACTCGTTAAATCGGTTGGAGGTGGTGATGTTCTAGTCGCATTTGCCGCGCGGCTTGTTGGGCAACCCAAGGACTGTGAGTGACG
This sequence comes from Pirellulaceae bacterium, assembly GCA_028289675.1. GTDB lineage: Bacteria > Planctomycetota > Planctomycetia > Pirellulales > Pirellulaceae > Aureliella. The sequence goes on along the minus strand of JANQOL010000730.1, from coordinate 1,821 downwards.
ACGATCAGCATCGCACCTTCACGGCGAGGCAAATCGAACAACAGGTCGGCAATTTTGTGAGTGTTCTCTTCGTCCAAATTACCTGTCGGCTCGTCGGCTAGCAACAACTTCGGTTGATTCAGCAGGGCTCGGGCCACAGCCACGCGCTGCCGCTCTCCGCCGCTCAGCTGGGCGGGCAAATGGTTCGCGCGGGCTTCCAAACCGACGTCGACAATCAGGGAGGCGGCGCGATCCCGAAGTTCCGTCGTTGGCTTACCGGCTGCCAAGGCAGGTAGCAGCACGTTTTCGGCGACGGACAGTTGCGGCAGCAAGTGGTGGTCTTGAAAGACAAAGCCAATATGTGAATTGCGGAAGGCTGCCAGTTTGCGGGCGGTCAAGGAAAACGGATCGACGTCATCGAGCAGAATTTCACCTTGGGTGGGCTGGTCCAAAGTGCCCAAGATGTAAAGCAATGTGGATTTGCCGCATCCACTGGTTCCGACGATGGATAGATTCTCGCCGGCGGACATCTCCAGATCGACGTTTTCCAACACGCGAAGCGTTTCGGCCGCCGATTGAAACTCCTTGCCGAGTCCGCTCACATGAAGTTTGGTCATTAATGTTCCCGCGTTGAATGCACTTGCTGCGGAATATTCGATAGTGATTATGCGGGCTTGTCAACGCAGTCCACACGGTCGCCATCTAGGGACCGGCCTGTCCAGGGGCCGACCAGTCCAAGGATCAGGGGATTAGCGCGGTTGGACGTGCCGCAGAGATTGGCGGTCGCAAGCAAGATGGCAGCTAGGCAAACTGCACTTCGGCGATCTTGAACAGCGTTTCTACGTTGCGAAAACCAAAGCGTTCGTACAGTCGAATCGCCGCCGTGTTTTGCACCGTGACTTCGAGATTGACATGCCGACATCCAGCCTGCCGGAAACCGTCCAGCGCTTGCCATAGGAGCGCCGATCCGATGCCAAGATCACGGCATTCGGGGTGCACGCCCAAGTTTTGAATGGCTCCCTCCCGCGGTGCTGACAACAGCCCTTGCACCGTACCGCAAGCTTGTAGTTCCGGCGCAAAATCCGTTTGACGGCAGGCCAGCCAAGTCGCCTCGGGCACGAAGTTGCGCCGCCCGGTGATTTCACGCATGAGCTGACGACAACCCTCTAATTCGCCCAAACAGGGAAATACATGGGAGTCGATCTCGTCACGAAAACTGGACCACTTTACTTCCGCGTGACGATTCAGAAGATTGGGCGACCACGGTATCAATTGGATGCTGGTGTCCAACTGGCGATGATGTTCCAGCGGTTGGGCGAGCTGATCGAGTTTCAACTCCATCCGATAGCGTTTGAAATAGGTGACACCCATGATCGCCTCTACAAGATTGCGGCCCAGTGGAAATCTACACGCTGATTCGCGGGCGGTCAAATTTGTGTCCGCTGGCGGACGGCTTCATACAAGGTGACAGCTGTGCTGATCGAAACGTTCAGGCTGTCCGCAGCACCCTGCATGGGAATCCGCAGAGACGTCCGCTGGGCCCAAGCGGGACCTAAACCGTCAGCCTCGTTGCCAAATACCAGACCGCATCCGCCGGCCAGTTGGCAGTCCCACAGCGATTGTCCCCCGTCCGTTCGAGCACAGAATACGGGTAGCCCCACTTGGTCGCAAAGTGCCAGTAGATCCTGGACCGTACAGATGGCCGTTGGCAACGAGAATACCGTGCCTCGGCTCGCCCGAATTGTGTTCGGGTTGTACAGCTCGCAGATGGGCGACGTGAGGACGACCGCGTCGACACCGCAGGCCGAAGCCGTTCGCAGGCAGGCGCCGAGGTTGCCAGGT
>JANQOL010000718.1 GCA_028289675.1 Pirellulaceae bacterium | reverse complement strand
AAATTGCCAATGCGGGCGACGTCATGAACACACGGGTCACCAGCGTCACGCCGGATGAAGATCTGAACACTGCTTTGACCAAGTTTACCGCCTTGAACGTCGACGAATTACCCGTCGTCGACGCGGAAGATCCGCGTCGCATTTTGGGCGTGCTCCGGCACAAAGAGACGATCGACGCCTACAATCGACGCCGCATCGAGCACAAGAACGCTGACTAGCGTCAGTGCTGGGCGAAAGTCGGCTGTCGCTGGCGATCTCTGTGGGCATGCGGACTGGAGAAGGCTTCCCAGGCGCCGTCAAAGAGTGGTTGTCCACATTGATTCACCCGCGGCAAATCCAGGTCCACGGCAGCGACAACGACGAACGAATCGTCTTCGTATACCCACTGCCAATCACGCGCGGTTGCTGGTCGGCAAGACGCCGGAACTTGATCGCGAAAGACCTCCAGCTGCTCACAGACGGGGGCTTGGCGGTGAACCAGGATGGCATCCACCGGATAACGATCTAGCATCCGCCACCACTCCGGCTGGGCCCGCAGAAAATGATTGTGCTCCGGCATGACGTTGTCTTCGTAGGCCACTTCGTAACGTCCATCAAAGCTAACTTGGACGTGCGGGTGCATCTCCCACGACACGTACGACCCAACGTGAAAGGGTGTTATCAGATTGCCGCGAAAGTGGTTCTGCTTCAGATACTCCACGGCTCCTGTGGGATAGCAGGCCGTCGAGTACAGCTGTCGAGGCGGCAACGTAGGCCGCCAGAAGTGGTGATGAGTGGCGAACAGCAACGTCGTACAGGCGACAACTTGACTGGCCCGAATCCACAGCGTTCGTTGTGCGTCGATCCACGCCACAATGTTCTTGCCCATCTCGGTGCGGCTGATCCAAGCCGGGACGTAGGCCAGCCAGATCACTCCAAAAATGGAGCCATGTCGAATGTGCTTGATGGTCATGTAGGCGGCCAATGCCAGAAACGCGCTGCCGCGCAGTCGCCGCACGGGGTTACACCGCAGGGCAATGGCAAACAATATCAGGCTCAATGCAAATACGGTCAGCGTCAGCACCGGTGCATAAGTGTGCCACAAAGGTTGCCACTCACGTATCAACGGCCGATCCATGCCAATCGCTCGTACCAAGTAGGGCAAGTACTGCCAACCGTAAGGATTGATGAACAGCCCGGCGACGGCAACCGGTGCGGCCAACATCAAGTGCCAGGTGTCGGCAACCGCAGCGGACAAAGATCGGCGGTGAAACCAGCTGGACGCAAACCGTTCCAAGCCGTGGAAGGCAATCATGCCTAGTCCAACGACGAACCCGGCGTGTAAGTTCAGCCAAACCACCAGCATGACCCACCACCACAGCACCCAACTGCGTCGGCCTCGCCAATCGAGCTCGTGCATCCACAGCTGTGCTGCAATGAACACCAGCGTAAATAGTTGGGCTCGGACGGTGGCAAAGCCAACCCACAGGACTGGAAAAGCAGCGAATGCAAGCACGGCAAAGAGATAGGGATGGGCACCGCGCAAGCGGGCGACCCGATACAAACACCACCACAGCACCGCCATCAAAGACAGCTTCAGCAGCGAGAGGCCCATCAGCCCCAAACCGCTGCCGACTGTGGCGTAGTAGAGCACCGCACCGGTGCCCCATTCGTGATGCACCGATGGATCCACAGTGGGAGTAAAGGCGAATAAATCTTGCTTGGGCATTTCGCCCAGCACCAGCGCCTCGCGAAAAAGACACATTTCGTGAAACGCGTCATGAGTGATCTCGTGCATCCGGGCCACGTAAGCCAGGAAGCCGCAGGCAAGTGCGAATAGCAACCAACCGGCCAACACGACATCACGCCGCGCGCCGATCCGCAGCAGGGATTGCCAGGGACGGAACAACTTGGAAACGCGAAACGTGGACATGTTCGAACCGCAGTAAAACTAAGGTCAGCGCTCGATTCCGGAGCACGGCAAGGGTCATTGCTAGTGGCGGCTCACCCTCGTCGAAAACAGGTACCACCCAGCGTGGAATGGCTCCGGACCCGCGTAAAGCTAGCACACGTTTAGGGGTCGAGCGTGTTGAACAGATCA
>JANQOL010000699.1 GCA_028289675.1 Pirellulaceae bacterium | reverse complement strand
CCATGGATACGACGTGCCTCGATGCCGTCGCTGAAGCGTTCTGACAACCACAGCGCTGCTGGCGGCTCAGCGTCACCTGCGTGCGAGCACGCCGGCAATCGTCTTGAGGCAGATTTCGATATCGAGTGCCAAGGACTGCCGGTCGATATATTCGCGGTCGGCAAGCGCCAGCTCGCGGGGGCGTGACATGTCGATACCACGGATCTGGGCAAGGCCGGTGATTCCCGGACGCACGGTGAAGACACCTGCGTTGTCGCGCTCGGCAATGACATCCGACTGACCTGGCAAGCAGGGGCGTGGGCCGACCAGGCTCATGTCGCCCATCAGAATGTTGAGCAACTGGGGCAGCTCGTCCAGTTTGAAGCGGCGTATGAAATGTCCGGTTCCCGTCGTCGCCTCTGGTGCCACTTCGTGCGTGCCAAGATCCGGTGTTCCGGCGTGCATTGAACGCAGCTTCCAGATGGTAAAGTGCTGACCCTTGCGGCCGACACGGGTTTGGCTGAAAAACGGATTTCCGGGCGTTTCGAGTCGAATGAGCAACGCGAGCAGCAGTACGACGGGTGCCACCGGCACCAGCAACAGCCCGGAGAGGGCGATATCAAGCAGCCTTTTCACGAATGACCTGCTGATAGAGCGTGTGGTAGCGCTGACCCATTCGTCGGGAGTGAAGCTCGTCCTGGAAGTGCTGCTTCGCCGCTTCGCCCAATCGCTCCGCCAGTTCCGCGTCGTCGCTGAGCGATCGCATGGCCTCCGCCAAACGGCCGGGGTCATTTGGTGGCACAACGAGGCCCGTGATGCCGTCCCGGTTGACGAAACTGGTGCCGGTGCCGATCTCGCAACTGATCATCGGCTTGCCGGTCATGGCGGCTTCCGCCAATGACAGGCCGAAGGCTTCCGAACGTTTGTTGGACGGCAAAACCAGGGCGGTGCATAACTGCATGAGTGCCATTTTGTCGACGTCATCGATCGCGCCGACGAAGTGGACATTGTCGAGCCCCAACTCGTTCTTGCGCGCCTTGTATTCCGCTTCGCGTTTGCCGGCTCCGGCAATGACCACCGGTTTGTGCAGATCACGGGCGGCGTCCAAGAGAGTGTGCAAACCCTTGTAATGGCGCAGGACTCCCACGAAGAAAAAGAAGTCGCTGCCGAAGCGTTGATGCCACTTCTCCAACGTGTCCGCAGTTGGAACCGGATAGGAAGAAGGATCCAGACCCAGAGGAATTATGTCTGTCTTGGCTGTGTAACGCTTGAGCACCGGGCTTGAACTGACGTAGTTGTCCGACGTTGCAACAATCCGGTCGACGCTGGACAGGAAGCGGTGGCGCAACGGGCCATAGAGCGATTCAACCATGGCATTGCCCAGCGCGTCGGAGTGATAGGTGACGACTGTTGGCTTCTCCGGGCGGCCGATCAGATGGGCGAGATCCATGAACGGCCATGGAAAATGCAGGTGGACGACGTCCGCTTCCAACGCCAGGCACTTGTATTGCCGATACGCGTCGAGGGAAAAATCCGTCGACAGAATTTCGAAACTGCGCTTGGCCTTGTGCAGGGATTGTCCGTTGAATTCCGGTCGCGTGTTTTCGCCGTCATCGTTGATCGATAGCACGTGATGCTCGGCGCCCAGTTCCCCGGTGCTGCGCGCAA
>JANQOL010000687.1 GCA_028289675.1 Pirellulaceae bacterium | reverse complement strand
CAGTTGGATCGTTAGCTCGACAATCTCGTCGCGAATCCGTGGCCTCCCCGGCTGGCACGTGCGCCAGTCGGAGAAGTCGAACTTGCGGGCCACCAATTCACGATGCCAACGCAAGATCGTATCGGGCGTGAACAGGCAACTGACCTCGGACAGCAGGCGATAACCGAGTGTCTTGCCTTGCCTAGCCAGCCTGCGGCGCTGGTCATCGTTCAGCAGAATTCGCCCTCGTTGGAATTCCTTGAGTACTGCCACTTGAGTCTTCAAGAACTCGATTTGTTGTTGCTGCCTGCCATTCAACCATCCAGCCAGCCACGATTAACTGCCAAGGCTGAAGTACGCTACGCATGCTTGAAACCTCCGCGGCATATCTTAGTGTTTTTGGTGGCAAAATGAACAGAATCGCTCGAGCTGGTGTGGAATACTTTGCTGACGGACGCGGCGGGTCAATTGATTCGTGAAATCAACGTCCATGGTACGGCGTTGAATGTTCAGGCGGGCAATCCGGATGAACCGCACGGCAAGATGGACGACGAGTACGACTTGATGGGCAACTTGACGGACACTACCAAGAGAATTAAGACTTGAGCTTCGAAGCGGTGAATCATTGGTCGAGTCTCGTTACCGCTGGTAGATGGGCAAGTAGTGATAACGTACCGACAGGCTGAGGATGGCTAGGCTGGTGGCGTAGGCTTTGCCGGCTCCAGCTTCCTCGCCGCCGGGAGAGACCCAGGAGCCGTCGGTTTGCTGCTTGTCCAACAGCAGTGTTCGCACTTGCGCTCTAGCTCGTTGGCCTTGCTCGCCACCTCGCTGATGCATGCCTTGAGCGTAGTAGTAAGTGCCGTAGAAGAAAAACCGTTCTTTCCATTTCGGAGGATGGTCTTCCAACCAGCGAGCGGCGCCTGAAACCAACGGCGATTCGTACTGCCCGCAGACTTGCATGGCCAGCAGTCCCGCCGCCGTCATCGCAAAACTGGCGTTGCGATTGTCGGGCAAGTAGCTGAATCCGGCAGCGGGATCCGTTGGAATGCCCGCGGAATCCAAGCGTGCAGTATAGGAGCGTTTCAAATAGTCGACCGCTTCCACAATGGCCTCGGTGGGCACTTGCAAGCCATCATTTTTGGCCGAGCGCAGGGCCATTAACTGCCACACGCTGACCGAGAGATCAGCGTCGTTGGAGTTGGGTGTGTAGCGCCAACCGCCACGGTAACGATCCGCTTTCTGTTGCTGCTGGGCGCTCAAGATCAGATCAATCGCACTCTGGCAGCGGGTGTAAATCAGTTTGTCTTGCTCGCTATCGGCTCCCATCCCCAACATCTCAGTGAGCATGAGCGTGGTAATGCCGTGACCGTACATCCTGGAGCCATCTCGGTTTCCAAAATAGCCCTGCTCATCTTGCCGACCGTCGCGCAACACAAAATCCAGCGCACGCTTGGTTGCTAGCCCACGTTCGTCGAGGTGATTGGGCGTACAACCGATGCTGGCTAGCGCCATAATAGCCAAGGCGGTCATCGTCGTATCGTATTGCCGGTCGGTGATGGCGCCGTCTTCGCGCTGGATGGAAAGCAAATACTGCACGCCGCGCTCGATGGACAAATCGACCTCGTCACGTTCGCGCTGTGTGACGTTGTCAGGCTGCATGTCGCCATTGCGGCCGTCCGTGATGTTATCTACTTCTTGAGATACCGCCGGCGGCATTGTCTGCAATGGCAAGCTGCATGCCGCCAGGATCAGACACCATCGACCGACCAATGGTCCGCTGGTTCGCCAAGGTCTCATCAGCGTTGACCTCCGTCGTCCTGACCGCGAACCGACAAACTTCGAAAATAGGCTTCCACTTGCTTTCTGAAACGCGGAGACAACTGATCACGGCGGGTCTGATTCGTTCCCTCGTTCGTTCGCTGACGCAGTTCTCCCCATTGTCCGTCCACTCGCCGTACATCCAACATGCGCACGACGATTGGCCCTTGAGGTTCAGCGTTGGCCTGCCTGGACTCTGTGGCTGCTCCCAAGTCCGTAGTGGCCGAGCCGGGCGATGGTTGCCGATTTTGGCTCATGCGCCGCGCTAGTTGTTGGGCCGCTTTGGTCAGTGTTCCGGGCACGGTGCCAGCCTTCGACGAAGAACTCGGCGCGTCCGAGTTATCTTCTTGCTCACCCAGATTCAAGTCGCTGTGCAACATCCGGTCGAGTTCATCTAGCAGCTGGGCCAGCTGTTCAGGCTGCAGTGGCCCCATTGCCGATGGGCTGGATGTAGTCGTGCTGGAATTTGCGGAGTTGGACTCCATCGCGTCCGTTGCGCCGGGGCTCATTGAATTGGTTTCCATCGAATTGGTCCGCGCTTTCTCATTGGACAAGGATTGCGCATCCAACATCTTGCGGACGGATGAAGCGGCCGACTGGATCGCGGATTGAGCGGCCGCACTGGCCTGGGCAGCCGCGGAGGTCGAGGCTGCAAGCGCTTGGCCAGTCGTCGAGTCAGTGCGAGCTGCCGACGCGGCCGCGTCGCCCAATTGAGACTGTGCTTGCCCAATCTCTCGTTCGCCAACGTCGGCGACTTGGGTCTGCAACTCCGCTAGTTGTTCGGCATTGTCGGTACGGTTCAAGCGCGATTCATGACGTGCGGCGCGGCTCAAGTCCGCACTTGATTGTTGAACTTGCTCCCGGATACGCCGTTGTTCCTGGCTGTTGGATTCGATGGCGGTAGCAGTTGCCCGGGCTGTAACATCCTCAGACGTTTGCCATTCGGCCAAACTAGTTGCCAGCAGCTTGCTGCGCGCCGCCCCGACGCCGGCAAGTGAGGCGGCCAGCTGCGCACTGGGGTTATTTTGGTCCAGTGATTCCAAGGAGCGCTTAGTTGCAGCTTGAATCGCTTGTTGAGCTACTGCGACTCGCTGCTCCAGAGAGTCGCGAGAATCTTGCAGTGCTTCGAGTGTGGCCTGCGCCAAAGCGCGTCGCTGGCTTTTTAGACGTACTTGATCGGACAGCCAAGACTGGTCCGGTTTTTTAGCCGCTCTGGTTTTGGCTTGCTCAAGCTGCTGACTGGCGGAGTTGAGGGCCTGAGCCGCTCGCTTGACGTCTCCTTCCATCTGCCGCAGGCGCTGCTGCCGCGAGCGTTGGGACTGCTGGGCATGACGAACGTCTTGCTGTTGGATGCGCCGCTGGCGGTCCTTCAGCTGGCGACGTTGGTTGTTCAGCTCGGCTGCGTTGTCATGGATCGATTCGTCGGCGGCTGGCTGAAGCTGATCGGACACTTCGCTCAATTGATCGGATAGCTGAAGCAGAGCAGCATGCAGTGACTGTGCGCGCTTCCGCAGCTCGACCATCGTATGTTGGGTATCGCTGTCTGCCGAAGCTGCCAGGGCTTCGCTCAACCGATCGTTGGCTTGGCGCACCTGTTGCTCGATGGCTGGTTCGTGGGCGGCTCCAGCCGTCCAGCGTGTCTCTTCCAAAAACAGGCCCAGCATTTGAAATGCGTCTTCACGGGTGCTTTGCAAATCGTGAATCAGCAGTTTCTTTTGAGCCTGTACGAGCGGATCCGAATTCTCCAAATCCGTTTCAATGGTCGCTTCACGCCGAGCGGCCACGTCGAGTCCATCCAAAGCCTGCTCAACTGCCGTCGTTGCAATTCGCGACATTTCGGTCTGCATCGGCTGGTTGGACGCCAACATCTGCTCCAGCTGCTTCAAAACTTCTTCTGGTTCTTCGCTAGCCATCCGAGATAGTTGTTCGGCTATTTTGTATTCGTCCGCCGCGCCATGGTCCGTCGGGAGCTGCTCAGCGGCGGAGTCGGTCAGACTGTCACGCAATTGTTGTGCGATGTTCTCCAAAGCACCGAAGTCGCCGGTGGATGGTAGTGCACCAGAACTGGGTTGATTCTGAAACGAACGAGCCAAATCCAATAAAGACTCCGAGATGTGATGCTGATTCTGCGCCGCCGCGGTCAGTGCGGTGACCTGAGATGGAGTGGGAGCCTCGGCCATGACCGGATCGAGGGATCGTTGCAGTGCTGCGTCTGCCTGATCGACGATGGCCAGAGCTGTGTCAGCACGTCGAGCTCGCCGCAACGCGTCGGCGTCGAGCAACTGCTGCGCGTCGGCTTCGTCAACCAGCGCTTCTCGAAGGTCTCCCAACGGCCCACCTAGCTGGTTGAGCCGTTGATGCAAATGTTGAATCCCGATGCGCGGATCGGGAACCTGTTCGTCTTCCAGCGCTTGGGAGAACTCTGCGGTTCGGTCTCCTAGATCCTGGATTTGAGTTCCAGCTCGCTGGGCCAATTCGGCGATGCTTGGCGATAAACTGCTCAACCGCATGCGAGCCTGTTGGACAAACTCTTCCAGATCATCGCGCACCGATTGAAGATTGCTCTGCAGCTGTTGCAAGGCAACATCGGTGGACACAGCCGCCTCATCTGCCCAATGACGGTTGCCAATCTTGCGGCCGACGTCTTGCGCAATCCGACCACGATGCAATGCATCCAACCGCTGGATCCAATCGCGCGGTAGGCCAGCTGCCTTGGCCAACCGCGAAACGTGTTGCAGTTGCAAGCCAAACGCGGCCCACATTCTTGGGTGATTGGTCAGGGCTCGGTTCGTAGCGAGATGCCAGCGCTCTCCATCGATGAGTTCCTGGAATTCGGTCGACGCGTTGTCCAGTTCGCCGGCTACGTTCAACGTCCTGACCGCCGCGGAAATCGCGGACAGATTAGCTGAAACATCGACCGAGGCGGCCGGATCGGTCAACTGAAACTGGACAGCGCGGCGCGCCGTTCCAACGTCCTGAGCAAGCTGGCGAAGCCCCGCCGCACGCAACAGCTGGCGGCGCGTGACAAGCAAGCCGCGAGTCCGTGGCCAACCAGCTACCAAGGGACCTTTGGCTGCTTTGATGGAGGCCAGGTCACTCAAGAAAACGTCCGCGGGCTTAGCTTGTTCATGCAAGTAACGTTGAGCTCGTTTGACCGCTTCGGGTAGTTGGCCGTCCAAATGGGACATCAGCGAAGATTGCCTCAAACTATGGCTCGTAGATTCAGCCAGGCCCTGTAGGGTAGCCAAGTCTCGTCCCCGTAGTCGTTCCGCTTGCGCAGTCATGTGAGTCAGCCCTTCGGCGCTGGCCCGCAGTCGAGCTCGAGAGTCTGCCCGCACGTTTTCCAGAGAATCAAGCATCGACTGCTGCACATCCTTCAGCTGCCGCGCGAGGACGTCATGTTGCCGCTGGAGGCGTTCTAACGGTACGTTTTCCGTTGACGCCAACTCAGCTTGGGCATCGGCCAAAACGGACAGTTGTTCGGAATGTCGACGCACGACGTCATGGGTCGCCAGAGTACGCACGTACCCTGCCAATTCGGACAGTTGCTGGTCCAGCTTGCGCACGGACTGAGCCATTCTCTGCTCCGCGGCGCCGTCGGATGGCAGGGGAGCTTCTGTGGCCAACTCATGAGTCAACAACGTTGCTTGCGTCCATATTTCACCTATGC